>JANOJM010000029.1:0-12418 GCA_031418735.1 Nitrospiraceae bacterium
TATCCTCGACCGCCACAGCAACGTCGTTCCCGACCACCTGTAAACGGATAGTTACGGCTCCGCCAGTCGGCGTGTAGTGCAGCGCGTTGTCGAGTAGATTGATCAACACTTGTTTGAGCCACTGCGCATCGCCGAGGATGGACGGAATTGAACGCCTGGGTGAGACGACGGAATTCCTCGTAGGGCGAATCCAAAGTGAGTCGTTTCCCTAGATCGGCTTCCGATATCGTTTCTGCGCCGGTACTCAACACCTCGATCGGAGTCATCACTTTCTTGGCCAGCCACCCACTGCCTATCCAGGCAACGAAAAGGATGGTTCCGGATCCAAGGGTCAGTAGGATCACAAGGCCGATCAGTGTCTCCCGGTATAGGAGCAGCGATGCCTCGGCCTGCAGAACATGTCGTACCGGGCCCTTCCGGGGAATCGGAACGAAGAGCTGTCGTACCGACCACCTGCCATCCAATGTCTCAGCGGTTTCATGCAGGCTGTTCCCAAGGTGGACTTGTTCGAAGACGTGATTGGGAACCGGCGTCTGTGCCACTGCGTTGGGACTATTCCAGACCAGCCGGCCATCAGGGGAGAAGATCCGAAGAGAATTGGTCATCTCGCGTTCTTCATTTTTGTCTCGAATCGACTCGGCTGCGCGCATCGAACGAGCACGTATCTATAATGCTCCCTCCAAGCTTGCTCGTTACGTCTTCAGGGATGGGGGCTGATTGATCTTCCACTGCGCGCAACTTTCTCACCCTCCCATCCACTGGCAGACATTTTTCACCCGCCCTGCCCTCCGATTGCTTCGCAATCGATTTCCCGCGACGTGCCATTAGCCCGCGCGAGGACCTTCTCAGGCCGCGCGTTGCGCGGGCACAGAGACTATCCCAATGGCCCTGCCTGCTCCTGTTCTCCACCCTCTTCTCGGGAGGGCAGTCTGGTTGATCCTCGATTGCGCGCGTCGAACGAGCACATTCCTATCGTGCGCGTTCCGCGAGCAGGAGGACGACCAGACTACCCTCCCCATCTTGTTTGACTTCGCCTTTCCTGCCTCCTAGAATCCCGCCATGGCGTCGTCTTTCGTTCACCTCCATCTCCATACCCAGTTCAGCCTCTTAGACGGCGCGAATCAAATCGAGCCGCTGGTCCGGCAGATCAAAGCCTTTGGCCAGCCGGCTGTGGCCATGACCGACCATGGCAACATGTTCGGAGCCATCGAGTTCTATCGCAAAGCCAAAGAGGCGGGCATCAAACCTATCATCGGCTGCGAAGCCTACATGGCACCTGGCAGTCGCTTAGCGGCCAAAGACAGTGGCCTCGCCAACAATGACTACTATCACCTGATTCTCCTGGCTCGAAATCTGACCGGCTACCAGAATCTGATTAAGCTGGTCAGCAAAGCATACCTTGAGGGGTTCTACTATAAACCGCGGATGGATAAGGAAATTCTGAAAGAGCACCATGAGGGCCTGATTGCCCTATCCGGCTGCTTGAGCGGCGAGATCCCCTATCTCATTGGCCAGAAGGACATGGATGGCGCCATGGCTGTGGCTGGAGAGTTTCAAGAAATCTTCGGGAAGGAGCACTTCTATCTTGAGGTGCAGTCGAACGGGATGGACCACCAGCGAATAGCGAATAGCGGTCTACTCGAGATCGCCAAGAAAATGGAGATCCCTCTGGTTGGCACCAACGATTGCCATTATCTGAAAAAGGAAGATTTCCGTCCGCACGAGCTGATGCTCTGCCTACAAACCGGCAAGACGATCAGCGACCCAAACCGCATGAAGTTCGATACGGATCAGCTGTATGTGAAATCGACAGAAGAAGTCACATCCGCTTTTATCGAATTCCCCAATGCCGTCACCAATACCTGCCGGATCGCGGACAACTGCGATCTCCAACTGGCGCTGAACAAGACGCACCTCCCGCAATACAACGTACCGGAAAATTTTACACGGGAAACCTACCTGGAGCGCCTGGCGCTAGACGGATTGGCGGCCAGGTTGAAAGAGCGGCCCAGCCAGATCCTGCCGGCTACCTATGAGCTGCGCCTGCGTGAAGAGCTGACGATTATCTGCTCGATGGGGTTCGCCGGCTATTTCCTCATCGTGTGGGACATCATCAAGTTTGCCCGCTCGCGCAATATTCCAGTCGGGCCGGGCCGAGGCTCCGCCGCCGGCAGTCTCGTCGCCTATGCGCTGCGCATCACGGACCTGGATCCCCTCGTCTACACACTCTTGTTCGAACGGTTCTTGAATCCTGAGCGCGTCTCCCTCCCCGATATCGATATGGACTTCTGCATGGAACGCCGTGGTGAGGTCATCAACTACGTGGTCGACAAGTACGGCAAGGACCACGTGGCCCAGATCATTACGTTCGGGACGCTCGGGGCAAAAGCCGCGATCCGGGATGTGGGCCGGGTGCTGGAGATTCCCTATGCTGAAGTCGATCGCGTGGCCAAACTCGTACCAAACCAACTGAACATCACGCTCCAACAGGCACTCGATCAAGAACCGAAACTGCGCGAGCTCGTCGAGACCGATACGCGAGTCAAAGAACTGATGGGCATCGCCCGTTCCCTCGAAGGGCTGGCCCGGCATGCCTCGACTCACGCCGCAGGCGTGGTGATTTCAGAAGGGCCGCTCACGGACCATGTGCCGCTCTACAAAGGCGCCAATGATGAAATCGTCACTCAATACTCAATGGGAGATGTCGAAAAGATCGGGCTCGTCAAATTTGATTTTCTGGGTCTCAAAACCCTCACGATGATCAAGCGCGCAGAGACGCTGATCAATGAGCGGCATCCCGGCAATCCGCCATTGGTCATGGAGCAGATGCCGTTCGACGATCCCAAAACCTTCGCCCTCCTCTCCTCAGGGAAGACGATCGGTCTCTTCCAGTTGGAAAGTTCCGGGATGCGCGATCTCCTGACTGGCCTCAAACCGGATCGCTTCGAGGACATCATCGCCATCATCGCGCTCTATCGCCCTGGCCCGATGGATCTGATCCCTGACTTTATCAAACGCAAGCAGGGCAAGATTCCGATCGCCTACGAAGTACCTGAACTCGAACCGATCCTGAAGGACACCTACGGGGTCATCGTCTATCAGGAACAGGTGATGGCCATTGCTAACAAAGTGGCGGGCTTCTCGCTCGGCCAAGCTGACATTCTCCGGCGCGCGATGGGCAAGAAAAAGCCGGAAGAGATGGAGAAGTTGCGCGCGCAGTTCCTGGCCGGCGCCAAGACGAATAAGATCCCCGACAAGAAAGCTGAAAAACTCTACGAACTGATCCAGAAATTTGCCGGCTACGGGTTCAACAAGTCGCACGCCGCGGCCTATGCCGTCGTCTGCTACCAGACTGGCTATCTGAAAACGCACTATCCGACTGAGTTCATGGCCGCCCTGATGACAACCGACATGGGCAACGCCGACAAAATCGTCGGCTATTTTACGGAATGCCGCGACCTCAACATCAAAGTCCTGCCTCCGGATGTGAACGAAAGCCATAAGAACTTTACCGTCGTGGACCACGCCATCCGGTTCGGCTTGGCGGCCATCAAGAATGTGGGCGAAGGCGCCGTCGAATCGATCATCGAGATTCGGAATCAAACCGGCCCCTTCAAGTCCTTCTTTGAGTTCTGCCGCCGCGTCGATCTACACAAAGTAAACAAACGCATGCTCGAAGGGCTGATCAAGACCGGCGCGTTCGATTCGACCGGCGCGAAACGTTCTCAGCTGGCGGCGGTTCTGGATCAAGCCGTCGAGGACGGGGCGGCCGCGCAGCGTGAACGGGATCTGGGGCAGACCAATATTTTTGGCGACGAGCTGCACGGACAAGACTCGGCGGAACATCCGGCCATGCCGCTGCCCAACATTCCTGAATGGGACCAAAGTGAGCGGTTGAAGCAGGAACGGGAGCTGACCGGCTTCTATATCTCCTCCCATCCGCTTGCGCGCTATGAGGCCACCCTCCAGGCGCTCGCCACTGCCACAACCATCGGCCTGCCTGAATTGTCGGATGGCCGGGAGGTGAAACTCTGCGGCATCATCACAACCGTGAAAAACATGCTGACCAAGAAGGGCGACCGGATGGCCTATCTCACTCTGGAAGACCTCCAGGGTGTGGTTGAGATCATCGTCTTTCCGGATCTCTATAAAAGCTCCGCTGAATTGGTTGTGCCGGAACGTCTTGTGCGCATCACAGGGACCGTCGATCGGGGAGATAAAGGCACGAAGATTCGAGGGAGCAAGATTGAACCGCTCGCCGAGGTGCAAGCGCAGACGATTAAGCGGGTCCGCATTCGACTGTCGGATGGCCCAGGCGTGGCGGAACAATTACCGCGTCTCCGTGAGGTCCTTCTGCGTCACCCAGGAGCCACGACCGTCTCGCTCACGGTGCGCATGGATTCATCGATGGAAGCCGAGACTGCCCCCCTCCCTCACTTGACCGTCAGCCCGAGCGAACGATTTGTGGCGGAGGTTGAAGAAGTGCTAGGCAAAGGGGCCGTTTTTCTGCTATCGTAACCCTACTTCAGGGAAGGGTCTCTGGATTCCCTCCCCCCATATATCGATATTCGTATCGGCACTATGCGCGATTACCTTGAGTTTGAAAAACCGATCCGCGAGATCGAAGAAAAGATAGAAAAGCTCGCGGCCGTTCCTGCTGGGAAATCGGCCCCCCAGGACGAGATCCGCAAGCTGCGGATGAAGCTGGCCCAGGTCGAAGACACGCTCTATCGAAAACTGACTCCCTGGCAGCGTACACAACTCGCCCGGCATCCCCAGCGGCCCAGCACCCTCGATTACATCAGTTATCTCTTTAGAGATTTTTTTGAGTTCCACGGGGACCGTGTGTTCGGCGATGATCGTGCCATCGTCGGAGGCTTCGCGAGATTCAATGACCGGTCGATCATGGTCATTGGTCATCAAAAAGGAAAGACCCTTAAAGAACGGATGCAACGAAACTTTGGCATGCCGAATCCAGAAGGCTATCGAAAAGCCCTGCGTCTCATGAGGATGGCCGAGAAGTTTGGCCGCCCGATCGTGACCTTTATCGATACGCCAGGCGCCTACCCAGGTATCGGCGCGGAAGAGCGCGGCCAGGCTGAAGCCATTGCCCGCAATCTGTATGTGATGTCCCGGCTCGCCGTACCGATTATTTCTATCGTCATCGGTGAAGGCGGCAGCGGCGGAGCACTTGCACTAGGCGTTTCGGATCGCGTCCTCATGCTGGAACATGCGGTCTATTCGGTGATTTCTCCGGAAGGCTGCGCCGCCATCCTGTGGGACGACCCAGCGAAAGTTCCCGATGCCGCTTCTGCCCTGAAGATGACGGCAAAAGACCTGATCGACCTCCGTATCGCCGATGAAGTCATACCGGAACCGCTCGGCGGCGCCCATCGGGATCTCACTGCTATCACCGATCGAGTCGCCAAGTCCCTCAGCAACCAGCTCTCCCAGCTCAACGACCTCCCCCTCCCCCAATTGCTAGCTCAACGCGAACAGAAATACCGAACCATCGGAGCCTTCAACGGCTTGGTGGCCACTCCCCAATAAATCTTTTCTTCCGTGTGAAGCGCAGGTGTCCCAATACGTAGAACTTTTTCACCCCTCCCTCGTTTCCAACTAAGAACTCATAACTCAGTACTCAGAAATTCCCCTCTAGCCTCTTATGGTTCACCCTCTTTTGCTTTCTACTTAATGTTTGTCTAGAGCGAAGTGGCTTGATAGACTTCCTCACATTATCTAATTCACGGCTTTCGAGATGGGAAAGGCGTCAGGAACCAATTCTCTTCGACCAAAATGGTTACTGACACCCTTCTTGCTTCCCAGCTCCTTAGCGATCTATGAAGGTTACACAGTGGGTTCTCAGCAAAAGCCTTTGAAAAAATCAACCGTCCCCTCAAAGACCGACGCCAAAGCTACTGGCCCAGCCACGCCCCGTCTAAGGAAAACTCCACTCATCCAGCCGCCCGCTCTGTTCTCATCTGCTACTTTCCCCAAGTACCAAGCCCAACGGAAGTTTGAGGCAATGCGAGACTGTTATGAGACGCTCTACGATTATTCCCAGGCCGGCTTTCTCAGACTGGATATACAGGGCAAGATTGTGGAGTCCAACCAAACTGCCGCGACAATGCTCGGCATCAATCGAAAAATCCTAATCGGACAACAACTCCTGGACCTCATCGAACAGGAAGATCAGGAGACCTTCCAACTGCATTGTCGGAATGTATTAAAGAAAGAGACACGACAACATTGCGAGGTGCGGATCAGGCAGGAGACTAGCCTTGAGCGTTGGGTCTCTCTTGAAAGTCGTGCGGTGCAGGATATAAGGCGGATCGACCATTGGTGGACAATGCTGCTGGACATTACCAAGCGCAAGCAGGCCGCAGAGAAGATCGCTCAACTGGCTGAGCGATTGGAACTGGCTACCAGTGTGGCGCATATCGGCGTATGGGACTGGAACATCCAGAAGAACGAAATGGTCTGGGACGATCGGATGTTCGCCCTATATGGAGTAAAGAAAGTGAACTTTAGCGGTGCGTACGACGCCTGGCTGTCCGGCGTGTATCCTGCCGATCGGGCGCGGTGCGATGAAGCGGTTCAACAGGCCTTGCGTATGGAAAAGCCGTACGACATTGAATTTCGTATTCGCTGGCCCAGTGGCACGGTTCGTGTCATCAAGGCCAACGCGCAGGTGATCTGGGGAACGGATGGTACGCCGCTGCGAATGACGGGTGTGAACTACGACATCACCGATCGCAAACGGGCGGAGGGCGCCCTACAGTCAACGAAGGAACAACTTCACCAAACCCTGATCGCATCCAATACCGGGCTGTGGGATTGGAATGCCGACACGAATGAGATGTGCTTCTCCAAGGAGTGGAAATCTCAACTGGGCTATGGAGAAGAGGAACTGGCGAACGACTTCGAAACCTGGAGAACGCTCCTTCACGCCGAAGATCGGGATCGTGCCATGGCCTATGACCGAGCCTATCTTAAAAACCATGTCGGTAACTATCAGCAGGAGTTCCGTCTGAGACACAAGGACGGATCGTACCGATGGATGAGCGCAGTTGCCTCGTTTATGGTCGAGCAGGACGGCCGGAAAGTGCACCTTTTGGGTGCACATACGGATATCACGGAACGCAAACAACTGGAGGCGCAATTCCGGCAGGCTCAAAAGATGGAGGCCGTCGGCCGTTTTTCTGCTGCGGTGGCGCATGACTTCAACAATCTACTCACCGTCATCAACGGATACAGTAAGGTGCTCACCGACCGGCTGCCTTCTGAAGATCCTCGAAATAAGATGGCGGCAGAGATCCTAGCTGCGGGTCAACGGGCCGGCGCGCTGACCGGACAATTGCTCGCTTTCAGCCGCCGACAAGTCCTCAAGCTAGAGCCGATTAACCTCAACGATTCGATCCAGTCAATCAGCTCGATGCTGAGCCGGCTGCTGGGCAATGATGTCACACTGACGCTGGACCTTACGCCGAATCTCTGGTCGGTCGGCGCCGACAAAGGGCAATTCGATCAAGTGGTGATGAATTTAGCGGTCAATGCCAGGGACGCGATGCCGAATGGGGGTGGATTGACGATCGGCACACACCATGCCCTGTTCACGCCAGAGGCGCCGGACCCACATGGGATCATGCCCTCAGGGCACTACGTGGAGCTGAGAATCTACGATACAGGCCAGGGAATGAACCCTGAAACGATGGCGCATATTTTTGAACCATTTTTTACGACCAAAGAGCTGGGTAAAGGAACCGGCCTGGGACTGGCAACGGTATACGGGATCGTCAAACAAAGCCAGGGCTATATCTTTGTCGACAGCGCGCCAGATCAAGGGACCACGTTCCACCTCTATTACCCGCGCGTGGCGGCGGCTCCGATTGTGGCTGAGACCAAGCCGGTCATTCGAGCGAGAGGCTCAGAGACACTGCTCGTTGTCGAGGACCAGGATTCGGTCCGTTCGCTGATCGTCAGAGTCCTGATGCAGGAGGGGTACCGCGTAATTGAAGCGGCAAAAGTGGAAGATGCTTTGCGAGTAGCAGCCTCGTTGCCTGAACCTGTCCAGGTGCTGGTGACCGATGTCGTCATGCCACAGATGTCCGGCCCCGCGCTTGCGGCGCAGCTGAGACTTGTCTGGCCTGACCTCCGGGTATTCTTCATGTCCGGCTATAGCGGAATCGAACTGCCGGACCTTCTTGACAAGCCGGAAAACGCCTGCATTCAAAAGCCTTTTCTACCCATGGATCTGGTCGAGCAGTTGCGCGAGCTTTTGGACAAGCCGATCTCAGGGCAGGCTGAAGCTGGGAAGGCCGAAGGTTAGACCGACTATTCACCATTTCACATTCACCATTCATCCCTTACCTCCCCCCTGTCCCCTTACCCCCTTCTGCCTTCCCCGCGCTTCTTGAGCCACTCCACCGCTCCGGCGCCGGCGGCGCGGCCTGTAGCAAAGCAGGCGGTGAGCAGATAACCGCCAGTCGGCGCCTCCCAATCCAACATTTCTCCAGCACAGAAGATACCGGGTAACGTACGGATCATTAGCCGTTCGTCGAGCGCTTCAAATGGAATTCCACCAGCCGTGCTGATCGCTTCCTCCAGTGGGCGTGGCGTGACGAGTCGCAATGGCAACGATTTGATCGCAGCGGCCAGATGAACCGGGTCTGCAAAGTCCTCTTTCGAGACGACTTCACGCAGTAACCCCGCTTTCACCCCTTCAATATGGGCCTGCCGCTGAAGATGCGTCGCTATGGTGCGTTTGCCGCGCGGTCGCAATAGATCGTGAGTCAGCCGTGGCACGTCACGATCGGGCGCCAGATCGAGACGCAACGTGGCAGAGCCCATCGCCAGGATCTCGTCACGAAGAGCAGCGGATACCGTATAGATCACGCCGCCTTCCACGCCGGTTTCCGTGACCACGAATTCCCCCGGATGCCAGGACTCTGCGCCGGATTCAGTCCGCATCACAATGGCCACTGACTTAACCGGATGCCCGGCAAACTTGGTCCGAAAATGCTCGCTCCAACCGACATCGAATCCGCAGTTCGCCGGCTGTAATGGCGCAACCTGAATACCACGATCTGCCAACAGAGACACCCACAAGGCATTGGAACCGAGCTTCGGCCAGCTGCCGCCGCCAAGCGCCAGCACCACCGCATCGGTCTGGACTGAGCGGGTTCCTTCCGGCGTGGCGAAAGACAATCCCCCTTGCTCGTTCCAACCGATCCATCGATGTCTGACATGAAAATGGACACCGGCCTTCCGCAATCGGCGGAGCCACGAACGCAGCAATGGCGCGGCCTTTAAATCCTTGGGGAATACGCGACCGGAAGTGCCCACAAATGTCTCGATGCCGAGTCCACGAGCCCAAACCTTGAGCGCGTCAGGTCCGAACGACGCGAGCAACGGAGCGATCTGCTCGCGCCGTGCCCCATAGCGTGAGAGAAATTTATCAGATGGTTCCGAGTGCGTAAGATTCAAGCCGCCTTTCCCTGCCAGGAGAAACTTGCGGCCGACCGACGCCATGGCATCGAAGAGATCGACCTGCGCGCCGGCGGCACTCGCCGCCTCCGCTGCCATGAGCCCGGCCGGTCCTCCACCAATAATGGTAATGTTCATTGGTTACTCATTGCGTAAAGCGTATCTCGTCCGAAGAAAAGAGCCTATAGCGTATGGCATGGGACCGGAGAGCGAATCGAGGATAGCACATTGCTCTGATCCGATTACGTGCTATACGCTCTTCTCCTCAAATACGAACAGGCTTCACGAGGAACGCACTTCGATGCGAATTCGTCACAGACCGTCATGAATAATACGGTCAAACAGGTTATACTCTCGGCAAACGATGGATAAGCAAGAGTCCGTACAGGTTGAGCTTCGGATCAGCTACCGTTATGCCACCGAACATCCCTGGGTGGTCCAGGCCATCGGAGGGTTCTTGTCTGCCTATTTCATGGAGCATCCGGGGTTTCGTGTGCAACGCTACATGGAGGAACTGGAGTCCGGCACACACCTCTGGGTATGCGAGGTACCTACCGGTATGAAGTTTCTCAGGCTCCTGAGGCGGCTGAAGGAAGATATCCCTCCCTGCGACACCCAACAGATCGCCATCGATCCGCCTGCACGGCCACGCTATCTTATCGATTGCGCCGAAACGCCGACGGAGTCGTAGGAGCCTGGCGAGGGGCAAGTGGCACGAGGCGAGAGGAGAGACATTCCTTTCGGTTGCCCCTAGCCTCTGGCCCCGCGCCTCTCACCCACAGATTGGCCATTGCAGCAGAAACGTTCATGAATGTTGCGGGGTATACCCATTGGGATTGCCGCTTTGCCAGCGCCAGCTATCGGCGCACATCGCACCAAGCCCACGCTCTGCGCGCCAGCCCAATAGCTCAAGCGCTCGTTGTGGATCGGCATAGCACGAGGCAATGTCGCCGGAACGTCTGGGCGCAATCTTATAGGGTATTGATCGCCCGCTGGCCTGCTCAAATGCCCGCACAATATCCAATACGCTATACCCTGTGCCAGTACCAAGATTTACAGTCAGACATTCAGCCCTCTGCTCTAATCGCTCCAATACGTTTAGTGCCTTGAGATGGCCCAAGGCCAGATCCACGACGTGGATGTAATCCCGCACCCCTGTCCCGTCCGGAGTGGGATAATCGTCGCCCCACACGTTGAGGTAGGCTCGTCGTCCAACCGCTACTTGCGCGATGAAGGGCAACAAATTATTGGGAATGCCCTGCGGATCCTCCCCGATCGAACCGCTGGCATGGGCGCCCACTGGGTTGAAATAGCGAAGAATGCCAAGCCGCCAGGAGGCATCGCTGCAATGCAGATCCCGCAGTATTTCTTCGATCATCAGCTTTGAGCGGCCATAAGGATTCGTAGCGGAGAGGGGGTGGTCTTCAGTGAGCGGCAGCCGCTGAGGGTCGCCATACACGGTGGCGGAGGAGCTGAATACCAGAGTTTTTATCCCGCACTCCCCCATCGCTTCCAATAGACGCAGGGTGCCGACCACGTTGTTGTCATAGTAGGCCAGCGGCTGAGTGACCGACTCTCCCACCGCCTTGAGGCCGGCGAAGTGGATCACCGCACTCGCTCCGCTCTCACGCAAGGCCGCCACCAAGGCCACACGATCGCGGATGTCGCCTCGCACCAACCGCAGCTTTTTCCCTGTAATGCGCTCTACCCTTGCCACTGATTCAGGATGGCTATTACAGAAGTTGTCGAATACCGTGACATCGTAGCCGGCGTCGAGTAGTTCCACGCAGGTATGAGAACCGATGTAACCTGCCCCGCCGGTGACAAAAATCATAGACGTCTACCTCATAGAGAGACGACAGCAGCCTATCCAGACGAACGAATAAGGTCAAGAAATGAGCGGGAAATGTTTGCTTGGTTCTTTTCGTTTATTTAGTTTATTTGGTTGAACGAAACTAATCAGAAGAACCAAATAAACCAGACAAACAAAACAAACCAAATAACGTTTTTATTACGCCTGATGCTTCTCTGATGTCGGAGGCGCAGGTTCGCCGGAGAATTTCTTGTGGAGAAGCATTCGTCCGAGGATCGTAATCGCCAATGCGATACCGAGGGAGAGCGGCACGAACAATGCTGCGGCAATATCTGCATTGCTCAGCCACCCCATCTCATGCAGCCCCTTGAAGATATAGGCCATGAGTCCGCTGAGATAGTAGGCAATCACAATCACCGACAAGCCTTCGACCGTGTACTGGAGGATGGCTTGGCTCTTCGTCGTCTTGTCGACGCTGACCAGCAGCGTCAAGTTCTGGGACTGGAGCATGAGATCGACTCGGGCACGAATAATAGAGATCGTCCCTTCAAAACCGCTGCGAAGGGTGTCCATCCGCTTGAGGAGTTGTTGATAGCCTTCCGACACCCCGGTAATTCCACTCAAGACATACTCGGATATCGGGCGGTAGTGTGGGAGTGATCGTTCGTCGAGTGACGCCAGCGTGCGATGCACGATCTTGTCGTAGGGAACAGAGGCGGACAACTCAAAGTGCAACCTGCTGGATAGTCGAGTAGTTTTTAACCAGTCTTGTGTCAGCCCACCGAGCCAGCGCTGAAGAGTCAGGGCGTCGGCATGGCCAATGTGCCCGCTGATGATTTCTCGCTGCTTCAAGTGTACCTGCTCAAACTTGTAGGCCTGATCGACCGCAGCCGAAAACAACGGCTTTTGCATGAGCAACAAATGGTAGTAGGTTTCGATACGGACAATGGCATCGACAATGTCTTTCAAGTGAGACCTACTGGACATGCCGGACCCGACACTGACCCAATAGCGCTCGCGCCCATGCTCATCCGGTGTAAAGCTGGTGACCAGCGAGGTCTCCTCATCGAGAATCCGGCTGCCATAGAGGATCGGACCGGGAAACTCCCGGCTAAACGC
>JANOJM010000030.1:0-7910 GCA_031418735.1 Nitrospiraceae bacterium
CCCCATTATGAAAACGACTCGTTCCGCCAAGCTATTTGCCGACGCACAACAACTGATCCCCGGGGGTGTGAATAGCCCGGTGCGGGCCTTTCGCTCTGTCGGAGGCCAACCCCGGTTTATCAAGCGTGCCAAAGGCGCCCGACTTTTCGACGTCGATGGGAACAGCTATCTCGACTACGTCCTGTCATGGGGTCCAATGATTTTGGGTCATGCCGCCCCATCCATCATCAGCACGATCAAAAAGGCTGCCGCAATGGGAACCAGTTACGGAGCGCCAACCGAACTGGAGGTCATCCTCGCCCGCATGATCCGGGACGCATTCCCCTCGATGGAAAAGGTTCGACTCGTCAGCTCCGGCACCGAGGCGGTCATGAGTGCCATTCGCGTGGCCCGTGGTTTTACAAAGCGAGACGGAATTCTGAAGTTTGAAGGCTGCTATCACGGCCACAGCGACTATTTGCTGGCGAAGGCCGGCTCAGGTTTGGCCACGTTGGGGATCCCGGATTCGCTGGGAGTCCCGGCTGACTTTGCAAAACACACCTTGACCGCCCCGTACAACGATATCCAGGCGGTGCAACAGATCGTCAAGGAACATCGGGACACGCTGGCTTGCATTATTCTGGAACCGATCGCGGCGAACATGGGCGTCGTGCCACCGGCGCCGGAATTTCTTTCGGCGCTCCGCCGGCTCACCGCAGAAAATAACATCCTCCTGATTTTCGACGAGGTCATCTCCGGCTTTCGCGTCGCCTACGGAGGCGCCCAAGCGCTCTATGGGATCACGCCGGATTTGACGGTGCTGGGGAAAATCATCGGCGGGGGATTGCCGGTCGGCGCCTACGGAGGGCGGAAAGAGATCATGGATCTGATCGCGCCGTTGGGGCCGGTCTATCAGGCTGGGACGTTGTCTGGTAATCCGTTAGCCGTGTCTGCCGGCATTGCCACGCTCAAACAGCTCAAAGCTCGCGGGGTCTATAAGAGGCTGGAAGAGAAGTCTGCTGCCTTGGCTAAAGGAATTGGCGAGGCAGCGAAAAAGGCCGGTGTACCGCTCACGCAAACCAGAGTCGGTTCGATACTCGGGGCCTTCTTTACGTCAGAGCAGGTGGTGGATTGGAATACCGCGAAACTGTCGGACACGAAACGATACGGGCAATTCTTTCATGCGATGCTGGAACAGGGGGTCTACCTGGCCCCCTCTCAATTTGAAGCCGCCTTCCTCTCGACTGCTCATTCAAGCCGCGATATCGACTACACAATCAAAGCCGCCGCAACCGCTTTTAAGAAGCTCTAACTGCATCCCTCGTATCTCGCAGGATACAGAACCAGTCTTTTCGGATACAGCTCAGAGCTGGGTCGCGCTTCACGAGATACGATTCACGAACGTCTACTCATCATCTTCATCCTCCGCATCCAGCACTTCCTGCCGCTTCTGTTCTTCCATCGCATTATGCAGGAGCATGCGGACAAACATCGAATAGAGCGAGCCTTTCTCCAGCGTCCCGCCTGGAGGAATGGCGATCTTGCCTTCCTTAATCATGCGATCCATCCAGACCTTCTGATCAGGTGCGATCAAGATCGGAATCTCGATCAGCCCCACACGTCCCATCATATCCATAGAGTCCTCCGTGAATCGTAGATCGTCCAAAGAGCTTATGGCCTATGGCATATAGCTCTGAAATCTGAAAATCTGGAGTCCCATCTTGGCCATTAGCCATCAGCTATAAGCCATACGCTCTTGTGCGCTATAACAGCATGCGGCTTTTTACATTGTCAATCAGACCTCTCTGGCATGAACTGTGCGTTCCCGCGAACATCATGGCACAAGGTCGAACCACGTTTGCTGTACTCATCGCCATTGGCGTTATCCTAGTCTTCTCTCATCAGGTTCCGGCACAACAATCGACCGCCCCGCCCTCATCACTGTCCACAAGGCCCTTAACTCCCGATCACACAGAATCCGAACTTCGTCCGTCTTGCGATCTCTGCAGAAAAGCAGAGCAGAGGCAAGGAAGCGACCTGCGGCCTCAACGACTTCGCCGTGAGAAAGGATTACGTCCGCACAAGAGCGCGAAGGGAACCCATCGCTCATTGGACCAAAGCCTCAAATCAACATTGCCTCGTCATTCCGTCGCGCCTCCAGCAGGTCGGGAACAATGGGATTCACATACAAGGAACTGATAACGGTTCCAGCACCATTGATTTGCCTGATAACTTCTACAGCCGCAAAGCTGATGCCACGCGCGGCAGTAACCACCGTCGACGCCAGAGCAGCAAGTCCACCATCAATGCTGAACTCCTACAGTCATTGAAAGATTCTCCGCTGAAGCCCTGATCGTCATCCGCCACGAGTTCCGAACACCCCCGTTTCTGAACCCGGCCCGCACTATTGAACAAGTGTTGGGCTCTCAAGTAGACTCGCCTTCCAGAAAAGTGTTCGGCCGAACCGGCTCTGCGGCACGGCAGCTTGCCGTAGGCTTACGCGGTTGGTGTAAAAAACATGAAACGGAGGGAATACATGCCTGGAGTAAAATTCATGGTGATCTACCCTCGTCCGACTGATATTGCGGCCTTCGAGAAGGTGTATCAGGACGAGCACGTGCCCATGGCAGTTGAAAAGCTGGTTGGCAAGACCAAGTTGGTGGCAACGAAGGTGCTGGCCTCGCCTCAGGGGACGCCGCCGTTTTACCGTATCGCCGAGATTCACTTCCCATCGATTGAAGCCCTGGAAGCCTGCGCTGCTTCAGTAGGGGCGCAGGAGACATTGGCCCATGCCGTGTCTATCTCCACTGGTGGAAAACCGATCTTTTTGGTCGCTGAGGAGCAAACGTTCACCTTCTAACTTTCGTGAGCCAAGGGACGGGCACTGGCGACGGCGTAACTCACATGGAAACCACCACATCCCACGAGGCCACACTCATCTACAGCGAAACGCTGCTTCGCCAGGCCGTGTTCGCATTTTGGCGGCGCTCCGTCGGTGTCGGTTTTTTTGTTGCGCTCCTGATTGCCGCGCTCGGCCTCGTCATACTCGTGGCCCTGGGCCAGTCCTCTTGGATCATCGGTGGGCTTGCAGCCGTGCTGTTGGTGGGCATCGCGTTCACCATCGTAGTCTATGTCGTTCACTATCGCAGATCGCTGCAGAAATTCCGTCAGATGGGTCAGCCGCGAGCCACGTTCCGCGCTGATGAGTCCTCGTTCACTATGAGTTCGGACATCGGCACGACCACGCTTCAGTGGTCCGCTGTCAAAGAACTGTGGCAATTTCAAAGCGTGTGGCTTTTTCTGTACTCCAAGGCACAGTTCAGCACGTTGCCGCTCGCATGCTTGTCGCCAGAAGCGCAGGCGCATATTGTGCAATGTGTTCGAACGGCCGGCGGCAAAGTCGATGGCTAACCTGTCCGGCGATCCTACGTTTTACCTTTCACGTTTTATGGTTCCTAGGATAGTGGCTTGTTATACGGAACCGGATCATACATATTTAAGCATCACCGGACGCTTCGGAGCACTTGAATGACATCGCAATCTGATCCCCCCTCGAACAAAAAGAGCACGTTTCCCTGGTCCATCGTCTACTTTGTCGGAGCAGTGATCTATACCGCTTTTGCCGGTTGGCTGTTCTCAGAATCATCCCCCCTGGCATGGGTGTGCATCATCAGCGCCCCGCTAGGTTTTTACTTTGCCTGGGGAGCCTGGAAGCAAGAGAAACAAAACAGAGGTAGTGCCTGACCATGCACGGTAGCGAACCAGACCATTGCGCCATGATTGCCACTCACGCTCCTCGTGGGTGATAGATGCCGGATCTTCCCGATGAACTGATCCGAACAAATGCCATCCTTGGCGAGTACGTCGCAATCCATGACGCGATCTTTAAGTTTTCGTGGCGCAGGACTCTCCCAATCCCAGGAATTTTCAAGGCCACTGACTTCGGGGCTCACTTTAAAGACCTCAATCGGCTAGCGTCTAAACTGGCTCCTATTTCATCGAGATTGGAGGCGGAGTCAGGCTCTTCGGAGAGTTACCGGTACATGGCGGCGTTGCTCGAAGCGATCCAAGCTCTCCGGGAGATCTGCAAGCGGTTTCATGAGAAGAGCCACGGCGACCTCAGCAAGTATCCGATGGCTGAGTACAACGCCAACCTCAAGACCTATGAAGGCCTCATGAATAAGTGCCAGGAGCTGGGCCTCGCACTCAACCAGAGCCTGCACGATGAAAATGCCCAACCAGAGGGTTAGCCCAGTCAGCTCAATGGCCTGGCAAATGTCTATCGCACAGCGCCGCGCGCGCTGGCGACCATTGCCCCCGCACGTTAATTGATTGTTGCTGTGGTGAAAATAATGCTGGGGGGAGAATACTTACAGGTGGGTTACGGCTTCTTCTTGAGCTTCTTGTCTCTATCCATGGGGTTTGGCATGAAAAACCACCAGGCAAGGAAGCCTAATCCGATCGTCCAGCCGGCCATCATGATCCAGCTCCAAAGCCCTGCCATTTCCATTTCATAACTCCTTATTGAACGCCATCATCTTAGTACGGCGACCATCGCCTTGTCGAGGCGCTTCACTTTTCCGTTTCTATCCGTTGCCGCCAACCTGGCAGATCCTTCGACGACCACACGCCGGCTCTCCCGCTCTCTGATCACGTGCGAAAAGGTAAAGGAGGCTGCAGTCGTGTCGGAGACGACCGTTTCAATGACGAGCCAATCCCCATAGCGGGCTGGAGATCGATAATCCACTTCCGCATGCACCACAACGAACAGCGTGCCTTCTTCCATGAGCCCGGCCACCGACAGCCCGCGCTCTTCAAGATACTGCGTCCTCGCCCGCTCGAAATACTTGAGATAATTCGCGTAGTACACCACCCCACCGCAATCGGTGTCTTCGTAGTAGACTTTAATTTCCATCGTAATATCGATGAGTTATGCCCAGCCCGTGATAGCGTATAACAGGCTACGACTCCGGTTCATCTTCCCCTTCTGAAACAGCCCAACGGTAATACATCATTGTTGAGGAAACAACTGTGATGTGGTGATCGTCTCTCCCTGCGCCTTGACGGTCTCTGAGGGGCCACGCCATACTGCCCCCTCATGCACATCCTCATTAAGGACACCTACCCCACTCCTGACAATCTCTTGCGGAGACATGCTCAATGATACGACTTTTTCTCATCACACTTACCCTCCTCGTACTGAATAGTGCACCCGCCTATGCGGAGTGGATAAAGGTGAGTGACAGCGACGAAGCAGGAAAGACTGTGTACGTGGATCCAAATACCATACGCCGCAACAGTAATCTGGTGAAGATGTGGCAATTCTATGACTACAAGACTGTACAAACCCTAGGGAGCATCAGGTTTTTGACTGCCAAGGAACAATGGGAATTCGACTGTGCAGAGGGACGCAGTCGGGTGGTTGCGCGCAAAGAATTCTCGGGCAATATGGGAAGTGGAACGATGGTGTCTACCAACTCACAGGTAGGTAAGTGGCTGCCGGTCATCCCGGACAGTATAGGTCACACTGTATGGGAAGTTGCCTGTAACAAAAAGTGATCGCCACACGCTCTTAGAGATTTAAGATCGGAAACTTCGGCAATGCTGTCTCGCTGACGCCTGACAGCTTGACGACCACATCGTACAGCTGCTGAACCCGCTCGGCTTTGACCGGCTCGAACCCGTGGCCAAGGACTGCGTGATTGGCTGCATCGAGCAGTGGCTTCATCGTCGGCCACTCGCGCAGAAAAGCTTGCCCCATCTGGTCGCCCAATCCGGCCAGTGCCCGAAACTGCGCCTGCAAGGGCAATTTGTACTTGCCGTCAAGATCTTCCAGCCAGCAAGATCGACAGGTTTCTTGCAGCGCTTGCGGCAATTGCTCCGGCTGGACGTCCCAGGTTTTGATTGAATAGTGCTTGAACAATTGCCTCTGAGCGAAGGCTTCGAGCGCGCGAACGAGCGCAACCATCGCTGCTTCCGAGTCATGCAGGCCATGCAGTCGCCGTCCGGCATGGGCCAGGAGATCGTGGGCCTGCATGTCCTTCACGGGCGCTGGATCGAGAACGAGCCGCTCCAAAAATCCCGCGTTCGCTTTGACAGCTGGTAACAGCGACGTGAGTCCTGGCGGTCCACCCCACAAGGATGCCATCTCGAAAGCCTTCACAGCAGTCTTGAGTTTTTCCCAGGCTTGACGATAGTGAAATCGCTCCCACAGGTCGTAGCCATCGGCCAGGTCTCCAAAGGCCCGGTAGAGGGGTTTCTGCCCGCCGCTCACCCGCGCTTCAATCTCGCGGAACAATTTTGCCGCTGCGGCAAACAATCTTCGGTTGAACAACTCACAGCCCTCGCGGCGTGAGCTAGAAGCCGCTTCATCCCAGGGATTCCCCTGCGTCCATATAAACGGCTGTCCATCGATATCGATCCTGTCATCCTCTTGCCCCTCTCGTGCCGGCACGAGCGACACGACTCGCGAACTCATCGGCATGGTGACCAGCGTCAGTGCGCCGGCCATGGCAGGGGTGGCATCGGTCACATCGACGACGAGTTCGCCTGGCTGCACCTCCCATGTACGCAACATCTCTGGGAGCGTCCTGGCAAGCATCTGATAACAGCCGACAAATTCGCCGGTCTCCGCGAGAATCACCCAATCCCACCGTCTAGGCAAGTGATCGATCTTCGGCTGGACCTCAGATTCAACGAGGGCTTTTGCCCCTTCAGGCAATACGAAACAGAGCGAGTCCGGCTGCAAACGATTGATCGAATAAACCGCCGCCGCCGCCGCATGGCCGGTGAGCGCGATGACTAAGGCTTTGACTGGTTGGTCTTGCGCCATTTCGCGCGGACTATAACATAGGACGGCGTAAAAGCCTTCCGGCTTGACGGTCTCAGGAAACACGCTTAGACTTTCATGACGATCTCCCATTCCCCGCAGCTCTTTCGAACATTGAATGAGGCTCCCGATGATCTGGTGGTATTGGATGCTTCTCGGGCTCGTGCTGCTCGGCATCGAGATGGTCACCCCCGGAGGCTTCTACATTCTGTTCTTTGGGTTAGCGGCCCTGATCGTTGGCAGTCTGGCTGGACTGGAGATCGCTCAAGCGGAATGGCTCCAGTGGCTGATGTTTTCAGGACTCGCGATTCTGTCGCTGCTCGTGTTCCGCGGCCCGCTCTTGGCCCGCCTGAAGAAACAGGAAAAGGATCTGCCGTCCGTGGATACCCTTACCGGGGAAAGCGCGATTCCACTCGAAGACTTAGCTGTGAGCGGCACCGGCAAGGCGGAACTGCGTGGCACCACTTGGACCGCGCACAATGCCGGGGCGACCCCCTTGGTGAAGGGTCAACGGTGCAAGGTTACGCATGTCGAGGAACTCACCATCTGGATAGCAGCGGAATGAGCGAGTGCAGCTCGGAACGGGAACGAGGAGGCAACAATGACTGAAGGACTATTTGTGCTGCTGGTCTTGGCTGCGCTGGTGGTGATCATCATCGCAAAAACTGCCGTGGTGGTGCCGCAGCAAAGCGCCTATGTGGTCGAACGGCTCGGCAAATATGCCGCCACGCTGGATGCGGGCTTTCATATTCTCGTCCCCTTCATCGACCGTATTCGCTATAAACATTCGCTCAAGGAAGCGGCCATCGACATCCCGGAACAGGTCTGTATCACGCGCGATAACGTGCAAGTGTCGGTGGACGGCATCTTATACCTCAAGGTCTTGAACCCTCAGCGCGCCTCGTATGGCATCAGCGATTTTCATTTCGCCCTGATTCAACTGGGACAGACCACGTTGCGAAGCGAGATCGGCAAGATCGAACTGGATCGGACGTTCGAGGAACGGACCAACATCAATATTCAGGTGGTGAACGAACTCGACAAGGCTTCAGAGGCCTGGGGCGTGAAAGTCCTCCGGTACGAAATCAAGAACATCACCCCG
>JANOJM010000031.1:0-3729 GCA_031418735.1 Nitrospiraceae bacterium
CGGAGTAAGCGAAAATGGCGGGAGAATCGGCGTCGGCTGTGGCTTCGGTCGAAGCGATCCTTGAGGCTTGCCCGAGGCTCTTACGCCGTCCTTCGCCCTCCTACAATACGCATCCCTGCGAGGAGTCCAATGGGATTCTAACGAGGGGCTGGAAGTGATGGCGGAGGCCCCTCGATCCCACCCGCGAGACGGCACAGCAGGTTTCCCGTGGATCAGCGCCCTTTCGTTGCTCTATCCGATCAGTGCAACGATACGCATTGCGACAACTACGCCTGCCCCTCCCATAATGATCGCAGGATACGGACTGGCGAATCTTGGCTACCTGCTTTTCGCAGCGGGGATTTTCACTGGAACATTTGGCGTGTTCGGTCTGAGAAGGCGACGGTGGGTTCTTTTACTCGCCGCTATCTGCTTTGCAATTGGGACGCTGTTATCAAGCATCCCTCAATAAGGATGCGTAGGCGCATGCAAGGCCAAGCGTGGGGATCCCTAAACAGGCACCATCCCGCTGATAAATACCATCAGTCTCACACCCCCCGCCTTGCGGTTTGCTCAGTCCCCTCCTAGAATGGGCCTCCCTGCGAGGCCCCTATGCCCTTCTCGATTCGCCCATCCCATCGCTTCCCTGTGCAGGTCACAGTTCTTATTTTTGTCCTGAGCATGATTGCAGCCACACCTGGATTTGCCGCAAAGGATGGAAGGCCGTTCTGGACGGAGAAATCATCCTTTATCGAGGGCGATGATCTGTTTGTTGTTGGCGTTGCCTCCAATAGCAAAACAGTCGAAGAAGCACGCAAGCAGGCGTTTGAAAATGGGAAGTTGGAATTGATGAATTTTGCTCAAGTCACCAGCCTAGAAGCGAGAGGCCTTGTCGTTGAAACGCAAATGACCTTTGAAGAACCTCAACCAAACGGAACCGTAACCGTATACAGGCTCCTCCGTGTGCCTATAGAGAAGCTTCGTGCGATACAAGACAACTTACGAACTCAAACGGTGGTCCAGGAGCACGCACTAGAAAAGGCTCAGCGAGACCTTCAGGGGGTGCAACAGTCCTTGGCGCGTAAACTACAACTGCTTGATGGTCAGAGCCGCCAAACCCAGGAGACGCTCGACTCCGTCTCAAAACTTCAAGAAACGCTGGGTCTCAAGACCTCGAAGATTGAACAAAAGCAACGAGAAGTGGAGCAGCTACTCCAACAACTTTCCGATAAGGTGAAACGCACCGAACCCGCCCAAAGCCAGCCACGGGTCGCAGGCACGAAAACTATGAAATCAACGGCCAATACTGCTCCGCTGTACCAGCGACTCCAGGAAACAGAGGCTCAGCTTGACGCCCAAGAAGCACAATTGCGTGAGTTAGCCGTGCGTGCAAAGGAGCGCCTCGCGAGCGAAAACGAGACGGCCAAGGCTTACCAGAGGAAATGTAAGTTTATCGCGAAAGGCATGACCAGAGACGAGGTGATAGAAATCTTAGGAGAGTCGCACCAATTTGGTCGTTATCTTGGTCCTTATCAAAATGGTTTTTCAACTATCTACAAGTTCATGGATAGCAAGGGGCAGAGCCATGATGTAAGTGTAGGGTTCGCATTTAACGCGTTAGTTGAATCCTTGGTGGGCTGCAAGGGCAATGAATTTCACAGGTTTTAAAAAAAAGAGCTGAACCCTCCTTGCCTTGCCGAGCAGAAGAGAGGTCGTTGATAGTCTATGAACAGTGACCACCCCACACGAGAGGATACCATGATACGTATTCTCTCAATCGTAGCGAGCGTGTCCCTGGTGTCTATGCTCTTCACAGCATGCACGGGGGATAGTCCGCGAGAACGGGAAGAGAAACGAGTGCAAGCGGAAAAGGCCGTTAAAGCTGAAAGAGACGCAGCGGTAGCTCAGGCAACGGCAGAGTTTACAATTGCACACAAGGGGGACGAGAAATGGCAAGCCTCCTTGGAGAAAAAAAAGCTGACGACCTATGCCTTACAACAGACATTACTCCGCCCTGGTGGTCAGGCTATCGTCGCTGGCGTATCGGTTGTGGATGTTGAGAAGGAGGGAGATAGCTTCCGGTTACACCTCCTGGCCTCAAGCCGTCTGGGAGAAACTCTCTATAAACAATTTTTCCTGTTTGATCTGAAGTGCGCTCTGGCAGATGTGAAATTCGACGAACTCCAGTCTGACCCCTTCACCTCCAATCTCTGGCCAGACTATTTGGTGGCAGCACGGATTCATGAGGTGAAATCGGCTCGACGAGTCTTACTCAGTAAAGCAGATACTATAGAGTTTGCGACAGAATTCACTGCGACGGGAGAGTGCCTGGGGCTCAAAGACATCGGTAGCATCCGCAGGTCGTATAAGGCAAAATTGTCTGAGGTTAATCCTAGGCGGGTGGAGTACTAGACGAGCGTACGCCAAGACGAGTTTTGGGGCCGTTTCAGGTGTCAGCGTGGTCCCGATTCTGGTCACGGTTCAGGCACGGTTCCGGTCCCGATCATGGGTGTAACTCTTGTCAGTGATGGAGTGTGACAGGAGTGACGAATCCTTTGTGCCATCAAGAGAAACATCACCCTCTAGCATTCCCCATCACTCTCTGGCACATTAGTCTTCGGTTGGACTACGGATCTGGGGGTTGGGGGTTCAAGTCCCTCCGGGCGCACCACAAAAGAAGGAATTACGAGATGCCGGCTACCTGGCAAATTACAATCGGCGTCAAGAGGTGACCAGGTGAAAACGTTTCAGGTCCGACAAAGCATCCATTACGATCTGATGTTAGCGGCTGGCACGGAACAGGAAGCGATTCTGAAAGCCGGGGGTATCCCATTAACTCAGTGGGAAACCGAGCATACCGAAATCACGGCAGAATTAATCGATGAAACGGAAGAATTGGACGAATACTGATGGGGAAGAGATCAGTGGCAGAGCCGAGGGAAGGCAACCCTAATGGTCCAGTTCATATCGCACAGCGCCCAGCAACTTCGACACACTAAAGGGCTTTTGGAAGGTCTGCCGCGCGCCAAGTAGTTTCGCGACATCCAAGACATTTCTCTCCTCTCCTGCCCCTGAAATCGCAATCACCTTAGCACGGAGAAATTCACGCGTCAGCTCCAAGAGCATGTCCAACCCGTTCAGCTCAGGCATGAGAATGTCGGTGATGACCAAATCCCTCGGATTCTGGCGGTACAGCTCGAGTCCGATCCTGCCGTTAGCAGCTTCCGTGACCTCATACCCTGCTCCTTCAAGAACAGATCGAAGGAGTGCACGGATAATTTCTTCATCATCGATAATCAGAATAGAGGCCATGACTCTCCCCTATATGGTTCGCTCACATTTAAGTCTCTGGGCAGCGCATAATTATCGAAGGGACCGTTCGGCCAGGTCACCTCAAGCCGCTCGTCTATTGCGGGACTCTGCTTCAAGATAGACTACGTCATCCCGATAGTCCGGCTGACCACTGGGAAGTACCAAGACCTTCCCCTGTTGGGCTAGGCAATTCTGCTCAATCACGGAGTCGTGGATACGACCACAATTCACACAACGCCAACTGGTCGCCCACATCTGTCCATAGGTTCCATCAAAGTCTAGAAGTTGGTCTTTTATCATCAAACCCTGACAACGTGTGCAGTTCATGGCCTAGCCTCCTTTCACTGTATTGAGTGAACGATCTGGAGAAAGAGTAACGCTGGAACAGGACGGGGAAAAGACCCGAAAGTGGTACCTCGGAAGAGGGGGTTGGAATCT
>JANOJM010000032.1:0-3864 GCA_031418735.1 Nitrospiraceae bacterium
CGAAAGCGGGACCGGCAAGGAGTTGATTGCGCGGGCGATCCATGCGAATGGGCCTCGTCGGGACAAGCCATTTATTCCGGTGAATTGCGGAGCGTTGCCGGACACCCTTCTGGAATCGGAAATGTTCGGGTATGAGAAAGGCGCCTTTACCGGCGCGACGGGAAACAAAATTGGCCTCTTTGAATCCGCCAACGGGGGCACACTGTTTCTCGACGAAATCGGTGAAACCGGCCAGGCCCTTCAAGTCAAGCTCTTGCGGGTGATGCAAGATCACGAAGTCCGCCGTGTCGGCAGCACGACATCGACGAAGGTCGATGTCCGTATCATCGCTGCAACCAATCGAGACCTCGAACAGCTCGTGAAGGAAGGGAAGTTCCGGGACGACTTATTTTATCGGCTCAATGTCGTACGTATCACCTTGCCGTCGCTGGGGGAACGGCGGGAGGACATTCCGATGTTGGTGCATCACTTTTTGCAAAAATGCGCGGCAGGAGCAGCGCATGCGGTGCGCGGGGTGCTACCGGAGACGATGGCATTGTTGGTACAGTATCGGTGGCCCGGCAATGTGCGCGAGTTGGAAAATGCCGTTGAGCGGGCAGTCTCGTTGAGCCACGGCCCCCTCCTCACACCGGACGATCTGCCCGCGTCGCTGCGCCGGACAGAGATGCCGTCGAAAGACACCCCGGGGACGATTGATCACAGCGATGAGGGGGGCCTGACACTTGAGGAAATCGAGAAACGCCATCTCATCCGCGTGCTGAAGGAAACGAAGGGGAATAAAGTCAAAGCCTCTAAAATCCTCGGCATCGACCGGCGCACACTCTATCGGATGGCCGAACGGTTCGGGTTAGATCTTGGCGATGATGCCGACGGAGGAGAGACCGAGTAGGAGACCAGACAGGTCTGTTTGGTCCATCTGGTTGATCCGGTTAGTCTGGTTTAACCAAACAAACAAAACCAACCAAATAGTGGAAGGTCACGCGGCGTTAGTAGTCTTCAATCGATAGACGAGATGGGTTTCAGTCTGCGAAACGCCGTCGATCTCGTGAATCCGGCTCAACACCAACTGGGTCATGGCATCCTGGTCCGTCACTTCCACCACCGCAATGATATCCGGCTTGCCCCAGCAAGGGTCAATAGTCTTGATCTGCTTGATCCCGTACAGAGCCCGAGTCACATCGCTTGTCCGTCCCGGATGGACGTTGATGAACACATAGGCCCGATCCGACACGACTCTCCCTCCATCGATTGGAGTGTGGATCGTATTCGGCACGGACGAAATAGCGGGACGTAGGCCAACCTGGCGGATGCTTGCCGTCTCTTTCGCCGTGGGAGCGCCCGCAGTGGGGGTGGCGTGTGTGACAGAGTCGGATTTAGACTTCTTCATTTATAACCTCATTTCGGGGCGACAAGCACGTCGACAACAAATGAATCGGTCACGCTCGTGAGACTACCTTCGAGGCCTCGCGGGTTCCCAATTCGGCCTTCGGGGTCGTACATGAAGCACAATAGCGTTCTGCAACAGCCGTAGGAACGATACCGTTCGGCGTCAATCCGAAGCTGGTCGGTGAGGTCTTTGGCATTGAGACCGGGACGTGTCTTCTTCACGATTACCGCAAGACGGCCGTCATTCAGCAAGAGTGTCGTGCGCGGGGCTCCGCTTGAATAACTCGGCGTCCATTCATCCGTCTCGATATTGTCGAATTGTATCCGTAAGAGTGCATGCAGCAAGTCTTGCGCATCGAACTCGTCTTCCACAGATAACGTAGCTCGATATTCCCCACGAAGCCGCAACTGCCGGGCGACGGAGTGGAACCGATAACAGAGTGTCTTCACGCGTTCGACAGGGTCCGATGCAGCCTGGGAAGCCTGCGATACGGGTTTCTGGTCCGGGAAAGAATCGGCCGGCGCTGCTTGGGGTGACGGCGGCGGCGTAGGGACGGGAGGCGCTTCCTGTATCTGGGACTGCAGCCTGGCGGAAGAAATTGGATACACGATGGGCGTTGCTGCGCCGCGCAACGGCTGCAATGGTGTGCCTGCATATGGCAGATCTGCCGATGCGGTCTGTACCGCTGGTGAGAACGGCAGCGGCGGCTCCTGGGCAACTCGAACTACCTGGTGCGGAGGCATAGGCGTCGTCGCTGGTTCAATCACGACTGCTGGAGCCGGAACTGTTGCTGGTGGAGAGGGTCTCAGGAATTCTGGCTTTGGCGTAGATGCCGCAAAGGCCTGGGCAACCGGTGGCGCCGGCGGTGGGCTCGGTACGGCGATCGCTGGGGCCACGCCAAGATCCCTAGCCATAACCACCGGCGGCGGCGTGATCGGTCCTGTTTGCGTCATAGCCATCTGAACCGTCGAGACTGATGCCGGCACTAAGGTCATCTGTGGACGTGTCGGTATCGATGGAGTCGGCTTCGTTGCTGCGTTTTCTTGGGGAGGAGGTTCTTGTAAGTCTCGTTTCTTCTGCTCAATCGCGGCAATAATCGTCTTGATCAGAGCGATGCTCTGCCGCACGTTCTCAGGACTGTCCATGAGAAGTCTATGGTGCCGATGCTCTTGGTATTCAGGGGACTTTTCGCCAAACGTGCGGCGGATGCACTCACGGAATTGCAACTCTGTTCTTGCTATCGCCGCGTCGACATACGGGAAGCCTTCCCGGCCAAGGTCTTCCACTTTCGCAAGGAGCTCCTGGAGATTTCCGGCGCCACGGGTGAGCTCTTCAATCGTGGCGACTTTTGAGCGCGCACGGATCTGTTCTGATGGTTTTGCTCGTGCCATAGATGTGAGGGAAGTCTAGCCCAGCCTCCACAACGTGACAAGAAAACATGAGAAAACAGACAGGGAAACTTTAGGCCAACTGAAGAAAAATCGCAGTTCTTACTGATGATAATTGAAGCGGGTATGAGGATGAGCGGTATGAATTGGTGCCCCCGACCGGAATTGAACCAGCGACAAACGGTTTAGGAAACCGCTGCTCTATCCAACTGAGCTACGGGGGCGTGGCTTGAATTTAGCCTACTTATGGGCGGATTGGAAGCGGAGATTGAACGGAAAGATACATGGTGACCCGCCCACTCTTTTTGACGTCAATGAAGTACAGCCGGATCGACGAATTCGTGCTTGGGTTACTCGCGAAAAACTTGTCGGTTTTGGCATACAACTCTGTGTCAGAGTCCTCATCGAGATCCGTTCCGATCCAACCATTCGGCAAACTGTTGCGCAATCGTTTGACCATATCCTCTGCCGATTGTTCGGCTTCTGCCCTGTCTGAAAACTTGTAGGTGCAACTCCACCTCGCCCCATCAGAGTCGTCCTTGTCCCTCACCAGACATTGCTTGGCGCCGGCAAAGGAAAATTTTGACTGCCAGGTTGTCCCCGTACCATCGACAGCTTTATGCCCTGTGCGTAACGTCTTAAAGTCTCCAGAGGATGCCATAAGAACGGCTTGAATCACTTTTCGGTCGTCTTTCTCAACCGGGCCATCTGCAACTTGAGAGTTGTCAGGCGGACAATCCTTCCCGGTGCAGGCAATCCGGTACATCGTCTGCTTCCACTTTATTCTTGAGCGAAACCTTTCATAACTAACTTCATATTGGCCGGTGTGTTCTCCTGACATATCCATATTTGGCTGATAGGGATTCGCGATCCAGAGGAAGCGGTCGTCTTCGAAATGGAAAGGATCGTTCACGGTCAGCATCAGGGCGCCGGAGTTATCGTCATAGCCAACGATGAGGGCCATATGTTGAGAGCTTCCATTGATCTTGAACCCGGACGGGGACACTCCGGCAATAATAGGGCGGCCTTCATTAAGTTCTTTTTTCACTTCTGCCTCGGAAAGGCTGCCGGCCTTGGATTGAACTGTCA
>JANOJM010000033.1:0-3187 GCA_031418735.1 Nitrospiraceae bacterium
CGGTTCGCTGCGATAATTCAATAACCGCGCGCCAGGCCGATAGGAATCGGTATGGGGATCGCGCTGGGGCAGCATTTCGCCCTTCTTATTCAAGAGGCGGAACGCTTCGTCGCCGGCCTCATGATAGAAAATCGCGAATTCACGGAAGTCCGCTCCCTTCGGATCTTCGATCATGGCCTCCCAGCCGCTCGCCATCGGCTTGCCGTCGAAAGGGCTGAGATAGCGTGAGCCACGCGGCTCCACAACGAGCATGCCGATCAAGCCCTGGTTGAACTGCTCGCGTGAGGCATGCGACCGGAAGAAGCGCGCCCCCTCCTGAGTGTCCGGCTTGATATACCATTCAAAACTCTGTTGACCGCCAGCTGCAACCGTGCCTTCCGGATTCGAGGGAGTTGCCGGCTTGCCGGTCGCCGCCACCACCATAGATGAACCGTTGATCACCAGGCTCGTCGGCTCCTCTGTGATCTCGTTGTGCAAAGTGAGCTTGACACAATCGCCCTGGTTGGCTCGGATCACGAGGGGCTGGATGGCATCGCCCTGTAACCCGCTCGACACGGCGCCGGGATCGTTCTCCTTCTCCCGCGCCGCCCTGTTCGCAGCCTCTTCGCCACGCACCTTCTCGACGTTCTCCTTCAGCACATACATATAACCGGGGAAATAGTCGAGAAACCGGCTCAGCGTGATTTCGACGTTGATCGCCGAAACGTGATAGTCCTTCAGCGGAGCATTCGCCGGGCAACGCTGCCCGCTACTGACTGAGACTTTTGTCGGATCCTCCGCGACCAGCAGAATGCCCTGCTGCAGCATGTGACTGTTTGCGCCGCTGGTATACCCGCCTTTCAGCCCCATGGCTTCCTGTTGGCGCTTCACCTCCTCCATCATGCGGTCGTGAAGCATCGCTCCGCCTTCGCGATAAATGACCTTCTCCGCCGATGCCGCCCCCAGGTCGTCGCCATGGTGGGTGGGCTGGTCTGCGGCCAGCCCCATCGACGTTGTCAGCAGGCTGCTGACGAACAGCGCTGCCGGCAGACCTGCTGCCATGCGATAGGCGCGGCAGCTGCGCGAAATTGATGCCCTTTTCATACCTCGGCCTCCTTCTTCCACCACCGTCTCTTTTCCAGACGACGGGCTGAGATTGCTCCTGCCTCTCTGTGATCCTTCACTGTTCTAGTCGGCCTCTACTGCTTCCGAAAACATACGTCGTTTGGAAAACAGTTTAGTGCTGGCGAAGGGTTCCTCCTTGCGGAGGATGGGTCATTCGGAGGCCGGTCCTAATTACCCGACCTTCACCAGCAATTACTTTCTAGCGCAATCCCTGTGCCGTAATGGTTCACCTGTCTCAGAAATACAGAAATGCCTTGATGAGCGCGACGATTGTGAGTCACGTACGTCAACAACGGCCTTCACAATAGTGGGGCAGAAATCCAGATGGGTAGACAGCTCCGAATGAAGTTATTGGTCAGCACTCGCAATTTCAAAGTGTTACGCTGTCTAAACTCTTGGACAGGAGAAGCGGCAAGTTGGGGCAGAGAGGGACAAAACAACAACTATTGGATGTGATAACTACGCAGCTTGTTGTAGAGGCTGGCCCGGCTGATCTTGAGCAGCTTGGCCGCTCGCAATCGGTTTCCACTGGTCTTCTTAAGAGCATCAAGGATACGGGCGCGTTCGGCTTGAGTGACCGCACCACGTGTCGCCGATCGCAAGTCCTCATCCAGGGCCACGGAGCCGGACGCCACAAGATCGTTGCACGCGAGTGTCGGGCCGGTCGTCGTGACCACAGCTCGTTCGATGTAGTGCTGCAACTCCCGCACGTTGCCTGGCCATACAGCCTGGCTCAACGCCTGCATCGCCTCTTCCGATACATGGCGAATCGGCTGATGATGCCGTCGGCACGACTTGGCGGCAAAATGATCTGCCAGCAGAGGAATATCCTCTTTCCGCTCCCGGAGCGGTGGCAGATACAGAGGCAAGACCGCTAACCGATAGTAAAGATCCTGACGAAACGCCTTGGCCTTGACCAGCTCGGAGAGATCCTTGTTGGTCGCCGAGATGACTCGCGCATCGATCTTGATCGGTTGGTTTCCTCCGACCGGCCTAATCTCACCCTCTTGGAGGACCCGAAGCAGCTTGGCTTGAAATACTGGTGTCGTGTCGGCAATCTCGTCCAGGAAGATCGTTCCGCCATCCGCCTCTTCAAAGAGTCCTCGTTTTGTGGCATGCGCGCCGGTGAAGGACCCCATCACATGGCCAAACAACTCGCTCTCCAACAATGTTTCCGGCAGCGAACCGCAATCGACGACGACGAACGGTTTATCCCGGCGATAACTGGTCCGGTGAATCGTTTTGGCCACCAGTTCCTTGCCGGTGCCGCTCTCACCCTGAATCAACACGGTCGCGGAACTGTCCGCCACAAGCCGGATCATGTCGAGGACTTCCCGCATCGGTGCACTCGAACCGATCAGTTCCCCCAACTTCGATTCGTATTTCGCCCCCGCGCGCTCACCGCTCGTCTGCCTCGAAGGCTTCAGCGGCGCATTGAACAGCACCAACACCGTCTCGACCTCGCCACTACTCGAGACGAGTGGAAATGCCTGATGCATCCCACAGGCCGCGCCATCCCCTCCGGAGGAACAGGCCACGGCCTGGACCTCCGGCAATTCATAGAGCTTGGTCGCTGGACAAGTGCCACAGGGATCGTTCCGGTGGGCAAAGGCCTCATAACACTTCGCCTGATGGCCGGGCGATCGAGCGACATGGTCAGACCATGCAGATTCGTTCGCGTAGACCACGTTAAAACTGCGATCCATGACCGCCACTCGATCGGAGGACCCACCGGCTAACTGCTTGATAGCCTCAAGCCGAGCAGCAAGGATGGAATCTGTGAAGGGATGGACTATAGAAAACTCTTTTTGAGATCCGGCCATCTCATACCTCCCACAGCTAACAAGTCAAAACCGACAAGGTCTCAGTCGATTTCTCCATTCAATGCCGGACCTAAGAGACGTCGCACGGCTTCTTTTAGCTCGTTAAGCCGAACAGGCTTATCGAAGTAGGCTTCGACGCCGAGAGCCAATGCGTTGGCTTTGGTCTGGTGATCTCCGAATGAGGTGAGCAGCACCAACGGCACGCCTGGAGCGAACGTCCGAAGCCTGGCGATATAATCCAAACCACCTGCCGGCATCCG
>JANOJM010000034.1:0-4527 GCA_031418735.1 Nitrospiraceae bacterium
ATGAACAAGCAGCGCGAGGTGATTTACCAGCACCGGCGCGCCGTCCTGGGCGGGACGAATCTGAAAGACGATCTTCGCAACATGATAGACGGTCTGGTGGAGTCCGCGCTGAACATCTATTGCCCGGCGGAACAATATCCCGAAGAGTGGGATATGAAAGGGCTCGCTGAACTCATGCATAGCCAGTTCGGCTTCGACATCGCCCAGGGTAAGGGCGATGGAGGCGAGGCGCTCCGCACCATAGGGCGCGACGCCTTAGTCGAAGACCTCCGTACGCATGTGCGCGAGGCATACGATCGGAGAGAACAGGATTTAACCCCGGAATTGATGCGCTTCCTGGAGAAGACCTTCATGCTCCAGGTCATCGACCACCATTGGAAAGACCACCTGCTTGGGATGGATCACCTGCGCGACGGGATCGGATTGCGTGGGTACGGGCAGAAAGATCCGCTCATTGAGTACAAGCGCGAAGGGTATGATCTCTTTGCCGGCCTGATGGAACGGATCAAGTCCGACACGCTCGATCGGCTCTTTCATGTACAGGCGGTCCGGCACGAAGAGCACCCTACCGCTGCACCGACACCTCCACCCCCTCCAATCATTTCACGACCCCAACCAACGCTCATCCTCAATCGCGGAGAAGAACCGGTCGCCCCTCAGACGGTTCAGCACAGCGACGATAAAGTCGGCCGCAACGACCCCTGCCCCTGCGGCAGCGGGAAAAAATACAAGAAGTGCCACGGAACATAGAGAACACGACACTGACGCTCTCGCTCCCCTACCTCCAAAGCGACCCTTCCGGATTCTCCTGGGCGGAAACCTTCTGGAATTCCCTCGGCTGCGACTAGCGTCGCAGTGACTCGGTCAGTTCCAGCTTTCCTTCCCAGGAGAATCTCGGTGGGTCCCCGCTTCTCCGGCAAAGTGCGCGAGGAGCGTCAGCGCCGTGAGAGGTAAGTGGGGAAGGAGAACTGCGAAGCCGGAACTTTCTCGATTCGTGAAGAAAATCAAACGCCTCAGTCCACAGAGACATCTACAGACGATAGCTCACTCCCCTCCTGCCAGCCACGTGCTCAACGGTGCAAAGTCAAGCAATGAGCCCATCTCTTTCCTCTTCTTCCGTTAGCTTCTTCTCTCTGGGAAGGACACGCATGTTGGTCTACGTGCGGCCGTCGAACGAGCACATTCTGATTGTGCGCGTTCCGGGAGCACAGGACCAACGTGGGTGTCCTTCCCATCCTTTCCCTCGTGCTCATTCTGCGAGCAAAAAGGGCACTTGGCACTCCTTTTCCATCCTTCCAAGCTCCTCAGGGATGGGGGCTGATTGATCTTCTACTGCGCGCAGCTTTCTCACCCGCCCACCCACCGGCAGATATTTCTCACCCACCCAACCCTCCGATTGCTTTGCAATCGATTTCCCGGGACGTGCCGTTAGCCCGGGCGAGGGCCTTTCAATTCTCGTCATCTCTCGTAAGGAAGTGGCCAAGGCTGCCCTTTCCTGCGCGCATCGAACGAGCACCGTTTCCTCGTGCGCGTTCTGCGAGCAAGAAGGGCACATGGCCGCTCCCTCCCCCTCCTTCTGAGGCCGCGCGTTGCGCGAGCACAGAAGATCAGCAGCCTCCATCCTCTCCTTTGTCAGCCCCCGCAACAACCCCGATGGAGGAATTACAATTATTGCTTTCTCAGTTGGAGTCTCTGCGGTAGCATGGCATTCGACTTATCTTGGCTGCACATTTGAAGCGGAGGAATGAATTTCATGGGGGCAGTCGCTGACATCAATAGTGCGCGGAAAGACACGGTTCTGCTCGTCGACGACGAATCGGCTATTACGATCATATTCGAGATGGAGTTGACCCGCATTGGCTATTGCGTTCTGACTGCCAGTAATGCGAAACAGGCAAAACAAATCGCAGCGGAATTCCATTCCACCATTGATGCATTGGTCACGGATTGGAAAATGCCGGACATGATGGGCGATCAACTGGTCTCCGATCTCCTTGTCCAGCGTCCCGGTCTCAAAGTGGTGATGATGTCCGGCAGTCCTGAAGCCGAAACAGCCTCTCAGGCATTCCACAAGGACCAACTCACTTTTCTCCAAAAACCTTTCGGCATCTCCGAACTCAATCAGGCCATCAGACAGCTTCTCGGAGCATCGAGCAAGCAACGCAGCCAGGTCGCTTGAACAATAAAGCTTGCCGTCTATTTCCCTCCTAACCCTCTCTGCTCAAACGCAATTTCTCCCTGATTTCACCTTGACTTAGCAGCAAATTCAAGGCTAATCTACGCCACTTTCAGCCCTCTTTATTGACCCTTCAAGAGGGATGGGTGGGGTGTATCCTCAGCTATTGGGGTCACTTTTCTTGTGTTGTCGATGGGATGGAGCTCCTCGCCAGACGCTACGGTGTATTCGGCGAAGGAGAATGAAGAGGAGTTGCTTGTGACAAGCGGGCATCCCGAACTCATCGCTGCCATTTCATCCGAGATCGCCAGAGTCGGGCCAATCACCTTTGTCCGCTTCATGGAACTGGCGCTATACCATCCTCAATTCGGCTACTACATGCGTGACCCGGTGGGTATGGACCATGAACGTATCGGCTGGTCCGGCGATTTCTATACCAGCTCCGATGTGCATCCGATTCTCGGTTGTGCGATTGCCGCACAGGCCAGACAAATGGACGAACTATTGGGATGTCCCACTCCGTTCACAATCGTCGAAATGGGTGCAGGCAAAGGCTTATTAGCCCGAGATTGTCTGGCGGCGATCCATGCTCAGCAGGGCGACTTCGCATCGCGTGTTCGCTACGTACTCATCGAACGAAGCCCTGTGATGCGGGAACGACAGCGCCAGAGCTTGGCGCATTGGCTCAGCAAGCCGGGCCTTGTCGCTTGGATGGAAGACCTTAGCGGACTGGCTCCGGAGAGCGTGATCGGTTTGTTCTTCAGTAATGAATTGATCGATGCCTTTCCGGTGCATCGGATTCAGGTCACGGACGGACAGACCGAAGAACTTTGTGTGGATGTTCGAGACGGAGTCTTTGTGAGCTGTCTCAAGCCCCTGTCGACGTCCGCGCTCGATCGATATCTACACCAGCTCGACCGCGCGTGGCCGGAAGGCTACCGAACCGAGGTGAATATCCAGGCATTGGACTGGATGGAGCAGGTCGCGCGGCGGATGGATCGTGGATTTGTTGTGACGATCGACTACGGCCATACGGCGCAGGATCTCTATGGACCTGAGCGGAAGGACGGGACGTTCCTCTGCTATTTTCGGCAGCAGGCAAACGACGATCCCTTCATTCGCATCGGCGAGCAGGATATGACCGCGCACGTAGATTTTTCGAATCTCTCCGCTGCCGGTGAGAAACAAGGGCTCCATGTGACGGGGTTTACAAACCAAATGAGTTTTCTCATGGGGCTTGGCGTTGAAGAGATGATCGGGGCATTACAACCGGAGAGTCCGGAGTTTCACGCCGCGATTCATCTCCTGAAGCCGAATGGCATGGGCAGCACGTTCAAGGTGCTGATACAACACAAGGGAATCGATCATCCGGAGCTGGACGGGTTGAAATTCAAACCCTTCTTCGGCTCGGCGCTGGCGCAAAAGGAGTCGAATGTCCTCACGTCCTAAAGTCATCACGTCTCTCGACTTGAAGACGTTCAGACCTTGCAACTTTTTCGACTGGTTCAAACATGGCTAGCCTAGGCGTTCCAGAGAATTACATACCGATTCTCTTATTTATCGTCGTTGGTCTGATCTTCGGCGCCATTGCGCTGCTCGGCGGTTCGCTTATTCGGCCGAGTCGCCCCTATCGAGCCAAGCTGGCGCCCTATGAAAGCGGAAGCCCGCTGTTTTCCGATGCGCGCATCCAGTTCCCGATGCGCTATTACATCATTGCGATGCTGTTCGTCATTTTCGATATCGAGGTCATTTTTATGATTCCCTGGGCGGTCCGTTTTCAGTCCCTCGGCCTGCTGGGCCTCATCGAGATGCTCGTGTTTATCGGCATCCTGCTGGCCGGATTCTGGTATGCCTGGAAGAAGGGGGCGCTCGAATGGGACTAGCGCGCGGAAGGCGCGTAGTTTTGAGTTTTGAATTCTGAGTTGTGAGTTGCGCTTGGAAACTCAGAACTTAGAACTCAGCACTCAGAACTGGAGCGAAGCGACATGAGCTTTTTAGAGAGACAGTTCGAGGCGAATATTCTGACGACCAATCTGGACGCGGTCGTGAATTGGTCTCGGAAGTCGGCATTGTGGCCGATGACGTTCGGCCTGGCCTGCTGCGCTATCGAAATGATCGCGAGTGTATCATCGCGGTACGATCTGGATCGATTCGGCGCCGGGGTTTTTCGGGCCTCGCCGCGGCAGGCCGATCTCATGATCATCGCCGGCACTGTGACGCGCAAGATGGCGCCGGTAATCCGACGCATCTACGACCAGATGCCGGAACCGCGCTATGTCATTTCCATGGGTTCCTGCGCTACGTCAGGTAACCATTACAACAGTTACGCGGTGGTCCAGGGCGTCGACCAG
>JANOJM010000035.1:0-1734 GCA_031418735.1 Nitrospiraceae bacterium
TGACCTTCCTCCGGAGTTAGCCAAGATTCACGTCACCGCCATTGCCCGAGCAGTAGGGATCGGCAATCGCTTGGCCTTCGGCACAGACGATGGCCGCATCATTCCTGTGACGATTGAGTTCACAGCCGGTTACGAAGAGGGGGTGCGCCTCATTGTTCCAACAATCACCCTTGGCACTCCGGCGCAGTTGACTCCCTCCAAAGAAACGATTATTCGGTTGGCCTACCAGCCGACAGAGCGAGGGACACTCGCCGCAGCCCTGACGGATCGTGGACGCCTGTGGTATACCGCCGTGGCATCTGGCAATGCTCCGGTTGCACTGACGGGCCATGGCGCTGAGCCAGTGACGGCCGTGATCTTTGATAGCCGCGGCGAAACACTATCGATTGGAACGGCTGCCGGGAACCTCTACCACTATGAAATACGGGAGGGTGCCCAGCCGAGTCTGGTCGAAACCACATCCGTGGCTCCGCCCGGCACTTCAGTCACCGCCCTCTCCTACTTGATCGGAGACCGTTCACTGGCCATCGGCAGCAGCGCCGGTGATGTCTCAGTCTGGATGCCGGTGCGTCAGGCTCAAGAAAGTTCGACGACTCGCTTTCGCTTGATTCATCAGTTCGACGCGCATCCTTCTTCCGTCACCGTGATCTCTCCCTCGCTTCGCGACAAAGGATTCATCACCGGCGATACGCAGGGCAATCTTTTTCTCCACTACTCCACTTCCTCGCAGACTCTGTTAAAGCTTCAGGGAAACCAGCAGGCAATTCGCACCCTGACATTTTCTCCCAAAGCTGATGGAGCCGTGGCCCTCACCGAGCAGGGAGAATTGCTCACCTATGCGATTCGTAACCCACACCCTGAGACCACATTCGCCACCCTATTCAAGCCAGTCTGGTATGAAGGCTATGAAAAGCCGGAACATGTGTGGCAATCCTCCAGTGGCGCCGATGACTTTGAGGCGAAGTTCGGCCTCATTCCGCTGATCTTCGGCACACTGAAAGGGACTTTCTACGCCATGCTGCTCGCCGTGCCTCTGGCCCTGTTAGGCGCCATCTATACGTCGATGTTCATGCACCCGAATCTACGAGCCAAGATCAAACCGACCATCGAGATCATGGCGGCGCTCCCGACCGTCATTCTGGGATTTCTGGCAGGTTTGTGGCTCGCGCCTTTGCTCGAACGGATGTTTCCCGCGATAGTCGCAATGACTGTAGTTGTGCCCCTGTCTGTCGTAGTGACGGCGGTTCTTTGGCAATATCTCCCAGCCGCAATCGTTCGCCGCCTCCGCCCGGGAATGGAATCGTTTGTCCTGATTCCTGTCGTCATCTGTTCCGTCTGGATCTGTCTAGGATTGAACCAGCAGATCGAGTCGTTCCTGTTCGGAGCGGACTATAAATCCTGGTTTGCCACCCATTGGGGTCTGAGGTATGACCAGCGAAATGCCCTGGTGGTGGGGTTTGCGATGGGCTTTGCCATCGTCCCGATTATCTTCAGCATCTCTGAGGAAGCTCTATCCAACGTGCCGCGGCATTTGATTGCCGGATCTCTTGCACTGGGAGCCACCCGCTGGCAGACACTGGTCAAGCTCGTGCTCATCTCGGCAAGCCCTGGGATCTTCTCTGCATCGATGATCGGTTTTGGCCGGGCCATTGGAGAAACCATGATCGTCCTCATGGCCACAGGAAACACCCCCATTATGGATTGGAGCCTGTTCAATGGCTTTCGCACGTTGTC
>JANOJM010000036.1:0-16626 GCA_031418735.1 Nitrospiraceae bacterium
CAGTAATCGTGACATCGCCTCCACGTCCTTGTCCCGTGGTCCCGCTATCGATGAAGAGTGCTAAACCAAACGGATCACCTGTGAGCGCGAGACCACCTGTCGTCGTTTCAATGGTAACGTTACCGGCGTTTCCGGGACCCGAAGTGTGAGTATCAATGACTGAAAAGAGAAAGTTGTCGAAAGTCGTTGCCGTTACGTCCATGGTGCCAGACGAGATTCGAATCACTCCGGCATTGCCGGAGCCCGTTGTTCTGGCAGTAAGGGCCGGATCATCAAGCGCGGTGACTGACATGTTTCCGGTGACGTTGATGTCAATCGCGACTGGTGCACCGTTGGCATTCACCGTGTCTGCTATCATGACTGCGTTATCCATCACCAAGCTTCCGCCACGGATACGGACGGTGCCTCCCGAGTTTCCTCTGACGTCCACGACGGTTCCAGGGCTGAGGTTGATCGAACCGCCTGCCATCCCAGGTGTTGGCTGAAAGGCTGAGGCTAAGAACTCCCCAGGTGAGGCGACGCTGATCAGATTAATTTGTCCTTCCGGGGCTGCGATGTCGGCAGCTTGAGCGGGATTCCCTGTCACTTCGCCTGGTCCGACCGCAATATCTCCGCCGACGAAACTAAGAGATTGACCGGTCGGCACAGACAGGTTACTACCTTGGATCGTGATCGTTCCAGAATTGGACTCCAAGAACCCAAACGCTGCAACAGGCGCGCTGGTCAGCACGCTCGTTGATGCTGTATTAACGTAGAAAATGCCTGGGTCCGTCAGGCGTAAGTAGTTAGCCGTGGTGAAAGTGACCGATCCCCCAACGTTCAATGTGGCGTTGGGTCCAAACACGATGCCGGCCGGATTCATGAGGAAAAGGTTGGCTCCGCCATAGCTCAGGGTATCAATTGTGCCAAACAGACTCGAAGGATTGCCTCCAGTCACGCGCCCGAGAATGTTCGATGTTGTCAGTTCAGGAGTGGTGTTCAGGAAACGAGCCGTATCAAGCGCGCTGATGGAAAAATCTCCGAAACTGTGAAACAGATTCGTACCGTTTCCAGGTCTCGTGCCGCCGGTGATGTCGTAGACGGTACCTACAGGTGGTGAGACCGACGTGCCGAGGTTACCGGTACCAATTATAGGCGTGATGGAGGTTGTGATTTGAGCCTCTACCTCATAATAAGGAGCACCTGAGACGATGGCGAAGAGGCCGGTCACCACGGTGAGCAGCTGCAAGATGGGGCATCGGAGCGAACGCCTATGCGATGTAAGAAGCTTCATAGCATTGGCCCTCTTTTGATACCGTGGCCCATTTGAAGGAGCGGCAGGCTCTAAGCCCGCCGCTCAAAGTGGCTACAGACACTTACAAGCACATACTCCGTTAGTTATAGTACTGGTGCATTTCGCGTTAGGATTAGCCATGTCACAGGCATTGTTGGGGAATCTGCACACACTTCCCGATGTGCAGGGCTGACCGTTTACCGATTGTCCTACGGACGACTTGGGCCAGCATCCTCCTGCCCCGTCTGGGTCTCCGGACCCGCAATCAATATTTGTCGTGATGCATCCGGAAGTGAGCGCCGCTGCGGCAACAACAAATGCGAGCATGGCTCCCTTGATGCTGAAGAATTTGCGTGATCGAGTCATTAGCTTCTCCTTTGGTTAAAATGAACTACCTCGCTGCTACTAGCGACGTCGAGGGACTGGCAGTGTCATCGCCTCTGCTGAGAGTATTCTGAACACCTCTGTCGCGGGCTTGGGTATGCCCGTAGAAAATCCCAAAGCCGGTTCATCGTAGAGTGGGACTATCGTGAACTTCTCCCCCTTTATGTTGCCGAGAAAATAACGGCTTAATTGAGGAATCCATAACGCAAAGCTTGTGCTGGGAGATCCTGCTCGTTCTCTCACTTGATCTAGAAGACGAATAAGACCTGGTTCCCCCCATACAACGGGTTTCCATTCTTGCGTATTCTTGCCAGGAGATGTCAGTTCGAGGACTGTGACAGAAGATTTCGTCTTTTCTGAAACCACTAGGGGGTAGATGAATCGTTTCGCGAAGGTTAGCAGTGCTTGGGGAGGCATGCTTGGATCATAGTTCTTCAGCATCTCGAAGTTTACAAGGACTAAGGCAAGTGGTACTCCCAGTTTAGTATTGCTATCAGCGGCATCTGTCTTGGAATCGAAGCCTAGTTCGCGGGCATTCTTATCGTTAATGGTGAGTTGCTCAAAACTTTGTTTCCCATTTTTTGCAGAGTCTGTCGCATTCTGGGGTGGCTGCGGAATTTCAAAAGGAACTTGAAGAGAGGGCATCGACAACAGTTTGTCGTGCTCTAAAGTCTTTTCTGGCTGGGCACTGACCGCTAAGTATGGGTACAGTGTGAAAAGAATGGCAAGTGGACCTATCGCTCGCAAGATTCTTTGCATTAGATGACTCTATCTTATGAACGTGCCCAACGGTACAGCAGGTGGCGTGGTATCGATAGAGACTGAACGACGAATGTTATAGGTATCTCCGACATGGTAATAGATCGTATTGAGACAGGTCCCTTGATAGTAGCAAACGTAGTCGACAATGCTCCCTCCTATAGGGTTTGATCCCAACGAACCGTGACTATCAACGTAGAGGACCTGTTGTCCTTTTGGTCCGTTCTCATTGAATCCCTTGACCGTGTAGGTATGAGGAATTCCCTGGAGCGGGTGAGCAGCATAGATGAATGGCTGTCGAGGCGCCCCACCAGGGCAAATCTGAGCTTTAATATCATCCCAGGGTAGAGCGCCATTGCTGGTATAACGAATTTTTGGAATCAGATTCTCAAACACGTCTTCAGGCCAGCCAGTCATTTTGCATTGCGAGATCCCAGTAGGGTGAGCAACTTGGCAACAATCGACTACAGCAGGAAGCTGGGCTATGTTGTAAAGATCGCATTGTGAATACGGGGCCTGTGGGTTGCTTAGGCTTTGAGGATTTAAAACTCCAAGATGGTTTAGCACTGCGGTGGCACTGGCGACAAAACACCAAACATCTTCTACTTGTGGAACAGGTGTGATGTCCAAGAGTCCTGATGTCGAGGTACAGTCATCAGCTGCCAGGAGTACCCCACCTCCGATACAAGCAAAAACTGAAGCAACTACGACGAAAAATAATAAGTATGGGCTCATTATTAGGAAGCGACCCGATGGTGATCGGGAAGTAGAAGACCTCATTTCTTGGAAGCATGAGGTACCATTCATGGTCGGCTCCGTTGAAGTTCCAGGAAGAGAAGGCACTTGCTTAGTACATACTGGTATTTTAAAGTATTAATTGAACCTTAATTATTAGTTTTCCATGTTAGGCAATAGTCAGGGAGCTGGACGACGAATGTTATAGTAATCTCCGTCATGTATATAAATCGAATTAAGGCATATTCCTTGATAGTAGCAATCGTAGTCGACAACGCTCGCTCCTTTAGGGGTTGATCCCAACGAAACGTGACTATCAACGTAGAGAACCTGTGGTCCGTTTGGCCAGTTCTCATTGAATCCCTTGACCACATAGGTATGAGGAATTCCATTGGGCGGGTGAGCCACATAGATGAAGGGTTCCCCGGGTGAATAAACCCCAGGATGAATCTTTTGAGGGCAAATCTGACCTTTAATCCAATTCCAGGGTAGAGCGCCGCCTGGGGTATATGGAACTCCCAGTTTGTCAAACACATCATCAGGCCAGCCAAGCTGTTTACATTCCTCGACACCAGTAGGGTGCGTAACTGTACAACAGTCGATTCCGACGGGATTCTTGATTACGTTGAAGAGAACACATTGTGTATACGGGCGGTAGGGGGGATGTCCTGCTTGATGCGAAACTCCAAGGCGGTTCAACATTAGAGTGGTGCTGGCGACCCAACACCAAATATCTTCTTTTTGTTCAACGGGTGCGATCTCCAAGAGTCCGTATGCCCCGCTACATTCATCAGCCGCCTGAAGGGCCTTACCTCCGGTCCAAGTAATTACTGAAGCAGCTACGATAAAAAATATTAGATATGGCCTCAATTTTAGGAAGCGACCCGATGGTGATCGGGAGGTAAAAGGCCGCACTTCTCCGAAGCCTGAGGTGCCATTCATGGCTGGCTCCTTATGAAGGTCTTGTAAGATAATCGAGTCAACCAGCGCACGAAAACGATTACGTACAAGCAACTGGTGACTTCTATTAAACCTGTACGGCATTTTTAGCAATAGCCCATTTGGGGGTAGTCGGACTGGCCTGACTCTTCGAGTTTCGAGTTTCTCGTTTCATGTTTCTGGTTTCACGTTGTCGGGGGTTCAGCTCCGGAAACTTGAAACTTGGAACCTGAAACTCGAAACTCCATCCTGGCGAGGCATAGCGCAATCGATGTGCCAGCGGATTCTGTCGCCGGCTTCGAAAGAGTTTTCGTGATTGCGGTCAATATTGGCAGCTTTTCGCGAGGTCGAAGGGCAATAGGAGGCTGAGCACCTCACCCAGGTACATGTCAGCTGAATCCAATTTGATTCTCGTAGAATCCAATTGGATTCAGTCGAAAGCTGTTATTTGGTTTGTTTTGTTTATCTGGTTGATTTGGTTCATCTGAGTAGTTTCGTTCAACCAAGTAAACAGGACGAACCAAGCAAACGAGATAGACCAGATAGATCAAAGGACTCACTGAGGTTGTGCCTCGACTCGGCACTTCGAAGGAGAAGAAGGAAACTGCGGGGGTGGGGAGTGATTGCTCGATCCGCCAGCGTGCGGCTCCTATTGTGGCTAGAGTTCGGAAAGTCGTCGGATAGCGATGCCGCCGGGGAGCGCGGGCACGCGGGCATCATTGGTGAGGAACTGATCACAGCCCGTCAGCTGCGCGGTGGCGCCATGAATGGCGTCTGGCAACTTGAGTCCTGTCTCAGCGCGAAGGCGCGCAGCCGCAATTAAGACCTCGCGGCTGACTGGCGCCATGTGCAAGGATGTGGAGGGTTGCAGAACCTGCAAATAGGTGGCTTGCCGCTCGGCATGGTGGTCGAGCAACGGTTTGACCAACGCTTCCGCCAGCGTCAGTTCACTTGTGACGGCCACAAGATCGCCCCGATCCAGGGCGGCGAAGAGTGTGGTGAGCACGGCGCGGAAGGCTGGATACCCTTCGAGGGCATAGATGAAAATATTGGTATCGAGATAGACACGCCCGGACAGTATTAGGTGGGCCATGCGTCGCGTTCTCGCCGGATGAAGGCCTCGACCTCGGCGGGTGACGCAAACCCACCGGCTGCGCTACCAATCACACTACTCAGGGTTCGTGAGGGACGTACGCCGGTATCAGGAATAATGATCACGTCGGCGGTGGACCCAGGGACCAGTTCTGACGATTGCACATGCACTACCCCACCTGGTTGCACCGTCACTTTTTGTTTGACCATTGGTGCCATCATGGACCTCCTCGTCTTCTCGTCACCTGCCTGCTATTGTAGCGCAGAAGTGCTGCCGGTCCAAGGCGATGGCCTCCACCTGTGCGATGTCTTCGGCGGTGAGCCCCTGGTAGACCCGTTCGGCACGCCGCAAAATTTCCTCGCCACTGACAGCCATCTCGGTGTCCACCGTGACCTGCACTTCCGCGTCGTCCGCGAGCGCTAAGGGCTCCAACGGCTGTAAGACTCCGTCATGGTAGCGGGCTTTGATCGTTTGTCGCATCGTGGGTCCCTCCTCAACTCTCCACTCATTCCCTTGATTTGGGTCTCGATGGCTCCTAATTGTACCCAAACCGCATGAAAATCTCACTACCTGTGCAGTTCTGACTACGCCAGCATCAACCGCTGCCCTTTGGGCTCTGGGATAGGACGGCTAAATTCCTTGGCCGTGTCAAGCCAGAGCTGCATCGCGTCATTCGCATTGGCAAGAGCCGCCCCCTAACTGTCCCACTCCCAGAACAGGGACAGGCGCCAGGAAGAAGGGCGCCAGTCCCCAATAGTACGTCGAAGGTCAGAGGGGGCGAGCCCACCGGCCGAAGGCTTGTCGCAGCAGCGGATCGGCGATTGCAGCAGAAGTGCTCATGAATAATGCGGGCCAGGGCGGAGATCGGCTCTGATCTCCGCCCTGGGCTAGAAAACCAGCCTGTGATCCGTTGCCCGCATCACAGGGCCAGCGCTGGTTCGAACATCGGGCCGGTCTTGATCCTGACCGCAGCAACGAGATCTATCACAAAGATCCTTCCATCCCCAGCGCCGTCGGTCTTCGCGTAGCATGTAATGGTGTCGATCACGTTCTGCACCAGCCTATCCTCGACGACCACTTCGATCTTTATCTTGGGCACAAAGATGGAGATAAACACGTTGCCATTGTACCGTTCCTGCCCTCCCTTCTGGTGTCCGAATCCTTTGACTTCCGAGACCGTCATCCCCTCCACACCGATTCCCATCAAGGCCTCCGTGACGTCATTCAACTTGAACGGCTGCATGATGGCTTCAATGATCTTCATCTCGATACTCCCCTATGAGTTAGGCGCACCAGAGGACGCTGCACGTTCAGCGTCGTGGGATCGCCGGTTGGTTGATTGTTTGGCACGCTGTGGCCTCTCTCGTCTGTCTGGTCTGTCTGGTCTGTCCGGTCTATCTGGTCTGTCTGGTCTTTCTCGTCTGTCTGGTCTATTCGGTCTATCTGGTCTGTCTCGTGTGTGTGGACGCACGAAAGTAATCAGATGAATCAAAAAGACCAGACAGACCAGACAGACGAGAAAGACCAGATAGACCAGCTCTACGGAGTCTTCGCGCACCTAAACCCGGTGCCGAGACCCCGGAACGATGGAGCATGGGTCTCCCGATCCGCTGCACGCATGGCTTCCGGTCTGCTACCCCAGGAGCCGCCACGAATCACTTTGGACCAACCAGTCGGCGGTCCCGCCGGGTTCTGCGACGAGCTGATCTTGTAATAGTCCTCGTTATACCAATCGCTGACCCATTCCCAGACATTTCCGGCCATGTCATAGATGCCGTAGGGGCTCTTGCCCTCTTCGAACATTCCCACCGGCGTCAATACCGCATGGCTGCTCCAGACCTCTTTCCCTGAGTTCGCGTGTAACGCTGTCGGAGGCTGATTCCCCCAGGGATAGGTCCGGCCATCTGTCCCCCGCGCCGCTTTCTCCCACTCCGCCTCGGTCGGCAGACGCTTGCCGGCCCATTTGCAGTAGGTATCCGCTTCCGCCCAATCCACATTGACGACCGGGCGATTCTGGTGCTGGGGCCGGTTCATGAGGCTCCACTCCGGTGGTACTTCATGGTGCGTGGCCTCGATGAACCTCGCATATTGCGCCACCGACAGTTGGTGCCTATCCATGAAAAAGGCATCCACATAGACTTTGCGTACCGGGAGTTCGTCGGCATCTCCTGTCGCACTCCCCATCGTGAACTCCCCCGCCGGAACCAGTGCCATCGACCAATTTTGATGTTGGGAAGACGCCGTTCTCTCAAGCCTCTGTGTGTGCTGCTGCTGAAGTTTCACTTGCAACTGTTGGTAGAGGGCCCGTTGCTCATCGTCGAGCCCCAGCTTGTTTGCAATGTCCAAGGTGTCCGCTGCCTGGGCGAGCTTCTGGGGTGGGGCGTTCGGCTCGGAGATGGCCTGCTTTCCTTCATCGAGCAAGCGCCAGACTTTGGCCTTGCGCCCCCGTTGTATGGCCAAAGTAGCCACCGAAGATTTGGCATCCAGCTCCAGTGAGGTCTCATAATGCGCTTCTGCACAGGACCAGGCTTTCAGGCCCCGGCAGGCATCGCCGAGATAGAAGTGCGCTATGGCATTGGCAGGGCGTTGCTGTAGGCCGACTTCATAGGCCGTGCGCGCTTCCTGGTACTTGTGTTGTTTCAGAAAATCGTACCCGGTAGCAAAGCTCTTGGCACTCTGATCAACGGATGCCGCGGCCATCGTCGAGTACGTATCGAGTCCGAGCAATGCGAGGAGTAGAAGGACCGTTCTCATATAGCACCTCCGCATTCTGAAGAAGGGACGAAGACATTCAGGAAATGGTTCTGAGTTCTGGGTTTTGAGTTCTGAGTTGGAAGATCCGAACACGTCAGCCCTCAGACTTTCTCACCCATCTTGGCTTGCTCCTAACTCAGAACTCATAACTCAGCACTCAGAACTTCATCGCCCGTCTCTCGGTTAGGAGAGGGAGGGAGCCGCAGCTCCGGGTCTCACAGAGCCGGGGCTCCCGTGGCATTGACGCTCAGTCACCTAAGAGGTCGGCAACCAGGAGGACGTTCTGGTTCGCTCTCCCCCGGAATCAATTTGCCATTGAATTCTCAGGCATGAATCCTCGCCATTGAGTGCTCATGCATGAGCTCAATGATTGATGGTGACTGCTCGTCCCGCCTCATTTCCGCTGCGTGAAGCGGGAACTAGTTCTGAGTTATAAGTTCTGAGTTCTGAGTTTTTTCTTCCCACTCGGAACTCTGTACTTCTCTTCCTCGATTTCCAACTCAGAACTCATAACTTCCTAGTAACGTGAGATCTTGAGCAATCGGTGTGCCAGCGACTTCTGTGCGAGGCTCTTGCACATTTATTCGTTGATTTATTGGTCTTTTAGCGCATCTGTCGCGACGGAGGCCGCTCAAAGTGTTTTGGCACTCAAGCAGGAATTGAATCTAATTTGATTCTGATGGAATCAGAATGGATGCAGTCGAAGACCGTTGTCTGGTCTATTTGGTTTGTTTTGTTTATTTGGTTCATCTGGTTAGTTTCTGGATATTTTCGTTCAACCAAACAAACGAGATAAACCAAATAAACGAGAGAGACCAGATGAACCGGACAGGCCACACACGAAGCTTTCGTAAGGGCAAAGAAGCGTGGGGACGGTGGAAGCGGAAAACATGAGGCTGCAAGGGCGCATCGGCAGGGTGGATGGGTCAAGTGTAACTTTACACTTGACCCATCCACACCATCGTCCTAGGATGGAGCAGTGATAGGGAATTTTAAGCACAAGGGCTTGAGCAAGCTGTTTCAGGACGATGACGGGCGGAAAGTGCCGGCGGCTCATCGTGAGAAAATCACGCGGATCCTGGCCCGGCTGAATGAAGCGTGTACGGTGCAGGACATGGCCCTGCCGGGATACCAACTTCATCCGCTGAAAGGGAACCTTGCGGGCTTGTGGTCATTGTCGGTTTCAGGAAACTGGCGGATTGTCTTCCGGTTTGAAGACGGCACGGCGCACGATGTGGAATTGATCGATTACCATTAGGAGAACAGCGATGCGTATGAAAAACCCTCCCCATCCTGGATTGTCGGTGCGATATGACTGCCTCGAACCACTGGGGCTATCGGTGGCGGAAGGGGCAAAGGTGCTCGATGTGACGCGGCAGGCGCTGAACAATCTTGTGATTGGCAGGGCTGGGATTTCCGCAGAGATGGCGATTCGCCTAGACAAGGCCTTTGGAGGCGGCGCGGAAACGTGGTTGCGGATGCAGGCGGCCTATGATCTTGCGAAGGCCGAGAAGAAAGCCGGAACAATCAAGGTGAAGCGTGTGACTGAGCGGGCCGAACCTGTTCATGCGTGAAACACGCGGTTCATACGAATAGGTCTGTCTGGTGTATTAGGGAAGAAGTTCTGAGTTTTGGTTTCACACTCAGATCTCAGCACTTCTCTTTCAGCGTTTCCGGCCAACTCAGAACTCAGAACCCAGAACTTCATGTCGCGCGCGTTTACGATGTCGGCTGGGTAAGGTGGTCGGACGGTAGGTCCGGGCTTTTGAGGTGTGAGGCGAGCAGCGGCCGAATCTTTTCGCGCAGTTCTTCTTGAATCTCATCCGGAGATTTTCTGGCATCGGTCACTTCGAAGTGAAACTCTTCCGCCATTTTGTCGAACTCCTCGATCAGGAGCGACTGATATTTCTTAAAGCTGTCGTAGAGATCGTTGCCGAGACGAAGATCCATTCCTGATTCCCAGAAGTTCATCCCTTTGGTTTCAATGACGCGGAGCACGAGTGTTTCGATGTCGATGCGCATGTAGCAGACGAGATCCGGCACTAAGGCGAAACCGAAGACGTCTCTCGCCCACTGACGGTTTCCGCTGCGGACAAAGTCGCGCGCGAGGGCTGTATAGATGTACCGGTCGGCCAGGACGATGAATCCTGAACGAAGCGCGGGGATGACCTCGTGCTCTAAGCGGTCTGCAAAGTCGGTGGCATACAGGAGACTGAACGACCACCGGTCGAGAATGTTGCCTTCTTTCGCCATTTCGATCGTTTTGGACATGAGATTGGAGCGGGTCCAGCCGGTCGTGATGACGCCATAACCCTGCACCTCCAGCCACTCCTGCAACATTTCGATGTGCGTGGAGCGGCCGACTCCGTCGGTGCCTTCGATCGCGATGAGTTTCCCCTTGAGGTCACTCGGATTTAGGTATGTCAAACCGTCGCCAAAATACCGTGCGTCGACCATGTGTGCCCCGCCGTGGTTTGTAATCTTTGAGCGCCTCGCCTACAAGCAGGCGCATGTCGTTCTGCTGGGCTTCGATGTCCTTCGTCGCGTCCATCGTGATGAGCTGAAACTCATCGACGATTTTCTTGTACTGGGCCAGGATGCTCGATTGGAAGATACGGAAGCTTTCAGTGACGTCCTGGTTCAGGTTCATGTCCATGCCGGCTTCGTAGTACTTGAATTGGCCGCGTGTGCCTCCGAGGAGCCGCGAGATGGCGACTTCGATCGGCACCTTGAAGTAGAAGGCCATGTCCGGGGTGATGGCGAAGCTGTAGAGCTTGCGAATCCATTCGGGCGATACGCCGCGGGTCACATCACGGGCAAAGGCGGTGTACATGTAGCGGTCGGCCAAGACGATCATGCCGGCTTTGAGCGGGGGTAAAATTTCATGGTACAGCCGGCTGGCGAAGTCGGTTGCATGGAGCAGGCTGAAGGTTGTCGGGGTCAGGCTTTTGTTTTTCTTTCCCCGCTTGGTCGTTTCCTTGACCAGTTCCGAGGAGTTCCATTCCGTGAAAAAGACCTTGTGGCCCTTCGACTCCAGCCATTTGTGCAGCAACAGCAGTTGCGTGCTCTTCCCTGACCCGTCGATTCCTTCGACGATAATAAGTTTCCCAGGGTAGGGGTGGGGAGTGATGGATGGTGTGGGCTTGGTACTCATGCGGCATCGTCCTGGGAGATGACGGAAAATTTTACCCGGCGGCGGAACACGCGCTCAAAGAGATCGGCCCGGCCGGCGGCGGCCCAGGTTTCCAACTCGGCATCGCCCGTCACGTGCACCGTGATGGTGACGGCGGCGCCAAGTTTTACATTGAGGGTGCGGACGACAGAAAAATGCGTTCGATCCAGGCCGTCGGCGATCCGAAGCAGTGCGGACAGGATTCGCACGATGCGTTTGTATTTGGGGGAGAGGGAACTGAATCCCTCGTGCTTCAATTGAGGGACTGAGCGCCGGTGATAACGCGCGACGTTGGCGACTACCTCAATTTCCTCGGCGGATAATCCTCCGATGCCACTATTGGTGATGAGGTAGTAGGCGTGTTTGTGGTGTTGGCGCTCGTTGATGAGGTAGCCGACGTCGTGCAGAATTGCGGCATATTCAAGCCAGTTTCGCTCTGAGGGGCCTAAGCGATGGAGGCGTACCGTCTGATCGAAGAGACGCAGGGCCAGGCCGGCGACATGCAGGCTATGAACTTCCGGGGCCTGACAGCGGCGGGCCAGCGCAATGACGGTGCGCCGCCGCAAGTCGGGAATCTCCGCTTCCGCTTTGAGCCGTTCGCGGTGGCGCTGGATAAAGTCGTAGATGATGCCTTCACGAATGGCCTTGTCGCACAAAATGAGTTCGTCTCGCCCTGAGAGTTCCATGAGGCGTCGCAGGACCACCGTGGCTGGAAACAGGGTGTCTACGCGTCTCGGATCCAATCCGGGGATTGTCAGCCGGGTCTTCAGCGTGGATTGGCGGAGATCCTGCTCAATCTCTTTGACGTCCTTTAATGAAATCGTAGCGAGATTGATTTGAGGGAGTGGGCGATTGGTTCGGCGTAAATGAATGACTTCCGCCAAGTTACCCGCCATGCCAGACGTGGCGATCAGAGAATCGAATCGTTTTGTCTTGAACGAACCGAGGGCGGCCTGTAACTGAGTTGTCACCGTGTTCTCGAGTGAGCGGAGCATCCCCTCGGACGGTGGCGTGCGCTTCAGAAATTCATCCGCCAGTCTGATCGCGCCCAACTTCAGGCTCTTTGCGTGGAGGAGCTGGTCGCGATTCCCGACCATCAGTTCGACCGATCCTCCGCCGACATCGACCGAGAGCGTCGGCTGTTCTGTCATGGGGACATTGTTTTTGATGCCCAGGAAAATCAGCCTGGCTTCTTCGGTTCCACTAATGACGCGAACGGCCAGCCCCGTCTGTTCGGCAACGAGATCGATAAAGTCTCCTCCGTTTTTTGCCTCCCGTACGGCGCTGGTGGCGACGGCGATGATGCGATCGTAGCCCTTGTTCTTCGCCAGGGTGACGAGATTACGAATGACATCGAGCCCGCGTGTGATGGCCTCGTCGGAGAGGCGGTGGGCTGTAAACGCGCCGTTCCCGAGCCTCGTCATATCTTTGAAGCGATCGAGGATCTTGTAGCCCGCATCCGGCTGGATCTCAGCCAGCACCATATGGATGGTGTTCGTTCCGATATCGATGACGGCGATCTTAGACATAAAGGATAGTAAAGGCCAGGGGTTCAGGCTGAAGGCAGGGCTCCGAACACTTCAGCCTATCTACCTCAGCAGTTACGCTCAGAAACCATAATGAATGGACTCTGGCCTGTCAAGGTCGGTGGGGTTAATTCTTGGTAACATTCGGGATGGCTGCTCTCTGGTGGGTCGCCGTGGTACTCTCGACCTTCTTGTTTGTTTGGTGTGTTTGGTTTGTCTCGTTCATTTGGTTGAACGAAACTAACCAGATCAACCAAACAAACTCAATGAACCAAATGAACCAAACACACCAGTTGACCATTGTTGTGACCGGCGCTTCGACCGGCATCGGTGCGGCTTGCGCGCTCGATTGCGCCGGTCGCGGGATGACAGTATTTGCCGGTGTGCGCGATCCTCGGGCTGGGGAGGCGCTTGCCGCGAAGGGGGGTCCGTCGCTCATTCCCATCACGATCGACGTCACAGATGAGCCATCGATCGCGCGAGCAGTTGAGGTGGTGCAGCTGGCCGTGGGTGAGAAGGGCCTCGGAGGGCTCGTCAATAATGCCGGGATCGTCGTCGGCAGTCCTCTCGAAGTAATTCCCTTGTCACATCTCAGGAAACAGCTTGAGGTCAACGTGATCGGGCAAATCGCGGTCACGCAGGCCTTTCTCCCGTTGTTACGCCGTGGCCGCGGTCGGATCGTGAACATGGGATCGATTGCCGGACGAGGGACCATTCCGTTGTTGGGGCCCTATTCTGCATCGAAGTATGCCTTGGAGGCCTTGACCGATGCGTTGAGAATGGAGCTGCAGCCCTGGGGGATTCAGGTGTCGATTATCGAACCGGGGGCGATTGCGACGCCAATTTGGGAGAAGTCGGCTAAGGAGGCAGAGGGTCTTGAAGCCTCGGTCAGCGAAGAGGCGAAGGCCCTATACGGCGAGGCGGTGATTCGAATTCGTGAAGCGATCGCTCAAGCGGCTCAACGAGCGATCGCACCGGACGCAGTGGTTCGCGCGGTGCATCATGCGTTGACGGCGTCGCGCCCTCGCACCCGCTATCTGGTGGGCACGGACGCCAAGCTGCGTGCGTGGATGGTCAAGTGGTTGCCGGATCGAATGCAAGACCGGTTGCTGGTCTGGGCGCTGAAGTATCCCCGCGGAGGTTAACAGAAGGTTTGTTTGGTTTGTTTCGTTTGTTTGGTTTTTCTGATTTGGTCTGGATCAACCACATAAACAAGTCAAACCAAATGAACCAAACACACGAGTTTAGCCAACGAGGTCGGGGTTGAGCCGATTCATCGGCTTGATCGAGAGGGCTTTGATTTCGTTGTAGATGATCGTGCGTCCTGCTTGGCGAAGACGCGAGAAGACTCCTTCCACAATTACCTGGTCGCCTTCCCGAACTTCAACCTGACCGAGACTGATGACCTTCAGCATCCCGGCCTGATCCTTCAAGAGAAATCCATAGGCCGGTTGACCTTGCCGATTCGTCGCGAGTTGGACGTTGGTGACTTGGCCTGTGACCACCACCTCTTGGTGGTCGTATTGCTCGGGATGGGTGAGAAGCTCGGTGATCTCCAGAAGACCTAATGCATGAACAGGGAGCGGTACCAGGCTGAAGGCGAGCAGGGGAAGTAGAAGAATCAGGAAAAGTGCGGTTCGGTGATGCTGACGCAGTGGCTGTCTGTTGGACGGTCTGGACATAACGTGAAGGTATTATACCGAACCGGGGCCAAAGTGCAATCATTGCCATCTTCGATGTTTAGGCGAGAGGCACGGGGCGAGTGGCTAGGGGGTGACCAGAGGAAGTAATGTCTTCTCTCTCGCCTCTGGTCTGGCTTCCTCGCGCTACCATTTATCTGAGGGTCTTCCGCTCGCGTCTTCGCCCCTCATATTGTTGAGGATCTGCGTCTGCATCTCGCTCAATTCCTTTGCTGGAGGCTCAGCTGGGGCTTCAAGCGCACCCTCTCCCAGCTTTGGTATGGGCGCAGTTCGTTTGAGCAACTCTTCATCCACTGCTTCGGGAGAGCGGTCCATGTCGTTGAAGATGGTGATGAGCCGCTGCAGTCCAAACAAGCTCCTGGTAATTTCTGAGTGCATGGCATTGGAGCTGGCTCCGAAGATGAGCGAGGTCCAGAACTTGACTTCGATCTCTTCGGGTAAGCTGCCCCAGACCATGGTGGTCAGTTTGTCGATGAGAGCGGACTCTGTTTTTTCCAACCCGTCGTAGGCCGAGAGTGAACGTGGGATGGGTTGCTCCGCGAGCACCGAGAAGGTGTCCTTCCATAAGTCCAGCGGCGCTGCCGCCGTGGCTATGCCGCTTGCCTGTAATGCGGCTTGAAGGGCTTGTAGGTATTGAGAGAGATACTTGACCTTGCGGGCGGCGAGACTACCGGCTGGGATACCCCAAATATGTGCGATTTCATGATCGAGTAGCGGCGTGGAGATCGCATTCTTCCGCTCGCGTTCCGCCTGGTCGAGTCGTTTGCGATACTTTTCCGCCATGCGGAGTTGAGTTTGGAATTCGATGCTGAGCCGTTGGCGCTGATAGTCCTCAGCCGTGACTTCATCGGCAGTCCAACGCTCTTCCAGCAGACGGATGGCAGGCCTGGGTAGTACGGTTCTCGCCGATGCGCGCAAGGCTTCAAGTTGGTTGGCTGAGACGGAGAAACGCTCGCTCAAGAGGGTGCGGGCACGGCCGGCGAAGGCTTCACGGAGCTGCACAAGACGCTGCAGACTTTCGCATTGCAGCCAGGTCCGCTCCCGTTTGAGTCGCACCTGTCGGCGGTATTGGTCGCGCCGGTCCGTTACGACCTTAATCGATTCCTTGCTCATGCCGGTATTCGTGGGCTTGGTCCCGGCGACGCAGCGGGGATCAGGCCGGTCTGTCACGATGTAGAGGATCTCTTCGTCCGTCACGTCGAAGTATTGGAGGAGGATCAGTTGAAGCATGATCCTCCCTTGCATGGGCATGGCATCGATGACCGATCGGATCGTCTCAATGGTCAGAAGCGATGGTGGTGAAGCGATGGTGGTCATTGGGCTAGCCTGCCTTGCCGAATGTTGAATGTGGAATTTTGAATTGTCGGAATCGGAGCAGGATTCGATCTGACCATTCCCAAACATTCATCATTCAAAATTCCACATTCAACATTCACGATCTCCAATGCCGCTTCACGTGTTCCTATGCCGTGCCTGATTGATGCGACTCCAAATAGACGGCGACATATTCACGTATCTCTTGAATGGTTCCGCTGACGAACAGATCCCGTGGGATTTCCACGCGTGTGAGAGTGGCCGGATCCACCCCACGTTCAATGGCGTAGTCTTCGTCGATGTACAGGCTCACCGACCCGTCTGGAAAGCGAACGGCGTAGAGCGCATTATTATCGGCCATGGTTCAGGTGTGTGAAGCGTGAGCGAGTTCTGAGTTTTGAGTTCTCAGTTCTGCGTTAGGATGCCCTGAGTTATCCGGAATTAACTCAGCACTCAGCACTCACAACTATTTTCAGGCAGATACGCTTCACGTTTCACGAACGACGTAGGTTCAGCCGCCGAGCGTGTCGAGCGTTTCCTTGAGGCTCTTGCGAATGCAGGTGAAAATCGGCGTATCGCGCAACGTATAGCGGGAGCCCTCGGTTTCGCGGAGCGCCATCACCAGATCCAGGAAGTCTTCCGGCTTATCGCTCTCAAACGCCACCACCCACTCCTGGTCGTCCAGCCCAAACGAGTAGGTCGTGTTCAGCTTCACCGACGGGAAGCGATGGCCGACTTCGATGTGTTCGTCCATCATGCCCTGCCGCGCTGCCTTCGTGAGCAGGAACCAGTCGCGCGTCTTCAGGAACGGATAGACAAAAATATACTTGGCTTTGCCCGGCACGACGGTGAGCCGCTTGCTCTCTTGATTTTCATGCGTGTGATGATCCACGTAGACCGACCGCTTGGTGATCGCGAGATAGGAGTAGGGGGTGGTCAAGTACTGGCCCAACCCAGAGGCTAAGATCTTCGTGGTC
>JANOJM010000037.1:0-4082 GCA_031418735.1 Nitrospiraceae bacterium
ATTTATCCTTCTGATCGCCTGATTCGATCAACACCCGAACCTTGGACTCCGTCCCGCGATTGGCCGACAGCACTCGCACTTTGTAGTCGAGCAGTTTGACTTCTTGGAGTTGAGGGTAGAACTTTTCCAACGCTTTCCGCAACGCATGGTCGAGCGCATTGACCGGACCCTCTCCGACTGCTGCTGCATGTTCCACTACCGCGCCGACCTTGACCATCACGGTGGCCTCTGAAGACGAGGCGCCATGATCGTGTTTTTTTTCGACAATGACCCGAAAACCCAAGAGCTGGAACGAGGGCCTGTGTGTTCCCATCGCTTTCCGCATGAGCAACTCAAAGGAGCCTTCCGCCGCCTCAAACTGGTAGCCCTCGCTTTCACGCTCCTTCAAGGTATCGATCAGTTCTTGCAACTTGGCGTGCCCCTTGTCCAATTTGATTCCATAGGCCTCGATTTTTTCCCGCAACCCACTGCGACCCGCCGCATCCGACACCAGCACACGCTGGCGGTTGCCAACCAACTCCGGGGCAACATGTTCATAGGTCGCGGGATTCTTGAGCACCGCGTGGATATGGACCCCTCCCTTGTGGGCAAACGCCGAATCTCCCACATAGGGCTGGTGCTTATTGGGCATGAGGTTCGCGATCTCGGTCACGAATCCCGAAACCCGTTTGAGATGGCTCAAACGGTCTTTCAACGCCGGACGTTTCATCTTCAGTTCGAGATTGGGAATAATCGAACAGAGATTGGCATTGCCGCACCGTTCGCCGATCCCGTTAATCGTCCCTTGCACTTGCACGACCCCGGTTTCGATCGCCACCAGCGAATTTGCGACGGCCATTTCGCAATCGTTGTGAGCATGAATCCCCAAGGGCACCGCACATTCCCGCCGAACGACCCGGCAGATATCTTTGATTTCCCAGGGCATCGATCCGCCGTTGGTGTCGCAGAGAATCACCCGTTCGGCTCCGGCCGCAACAGCGTGACGAATGGTCTCCAGCGCATAGTCCGGATTGGTCTTGTATCCGTCGAAGAAATGCTCCGCATCGTAGAACACCCTCCGGCCTTTCGAACGAAGATGGGCCACGGAATCGCTGATGAGTTCGAGATTCTTCGCCAGGGAAATGCCGAGCGCGTCGGTGACGTGCAACGACCAGGTTTTTCCAAAGAGCGTGATGATCGTCGTCTCTGCGTCCAGCAACGCCCGGATGTTCGGGTCCTTTTGTACCGCGTTGCTCGATTTTCTCGTCGCCCCGAATGCCACCACCGTTGCCGTCTGCAATGGAACGGTTTTGATCATCCGAAAGAACTCGATGTCTTTCGGGTTCGCCCCGGGCCATCCGCCTTCAATGAACTGCACACCCAGCCCATCCAACTGCTGGGCGACCCGCACTTTGTCTTCAGCCGAGAAACTGACATCTTCGGCCTGGGCTCCATCCCGTAAGGTCGTGTCATAAATCTCCAGCGTTGCCTGGAGGGCGGCTGACGAAGACGCGCCGGACGACGCAGCCTGAACCGGCTTGCCCTGAGATGATCGTGGTGATGAAGATTTTCGAGCCATAGAGGAGACGATACCAGGAGCGGAACAACCCTGTCGAGACTCACGTCGTCGAAATCCGCTATTTCACGCTTCGGTTCCCTGCCGGCGACTGATCCAACCCGAACGCGGTATGGAGCGAGCGCATCGCGAGTTCAGCATACTTCTCATCGATGACACAGGAGATCTTGATCTCCGACGTGCTGATCATGAGAATATTCACGCCTTCCTGCGAGAGGACTTCAAACATCTTGGCGGCGACGCCTGAATGAGAACGCATCCCGACGCCGACCAGTGAGACCTTCGCAATCGCCTCGGTGACGGCAACCGATTTGGCCTCGATACCTTTCGCCACGTCCTGAATCAGCGGCAAGGCCTTGTTGATGTCTGCCCGCGGAATCGTGAAGGAAATGTCCGTCATGCCCGACTGACTCATGTTCTGGATGATCATGTCGACATTGATGTTGGCCTTGGCCACCGGCCCAAAGAGTTTGGATGCAATGCCCGGCTTGTCCGGCACACCCACAATCGTGATCTTGGCCTGATTCCGATCGCCGGTGACTCCCGATACCGCAACCGCTTCCATGTCCTCATCTTCACGCGTCACGAGCGTCCCCTTTCCTTCTTTGAAGCTGGAGTTCACCTCCACCGGCACGTTGAACTTCGCAGCAAACTCGACGGAGCGGCTCTGCAGCACTTTGGCGCCCAAGCTGGCCATCTCCAGCATTTCCTCATAGGAAATCTTGTCGATTCGTCGAGCCGCCGGCACAATGTTGGGGTCCGACGTGTAGACCCCGTCGACATCGGTAAAGATGATGCACCGATCGGCCTTCAGCGCCGCCGCCAATGCAACGGCTGTGAGATCGGAACCTCCGCGCCCCAACGTCGTGACATCCGATTGCTCGTTGATCCCTTGAAAACCGGCAACCACCGGAATGACCCCGTTGAGCAGGGCCTCGCGGATTCGATCAGCGCTCACCCGCGTGATACGCGCTTTCGTATGGGCGCTGTCGGTCATGATCCCGACTTGGCGTCCCGTAAAGGATTGGGCATCGAGTCCCCGCGTCCGCAGGGCCATCGACAATAAGGCGATGGTCACCCGCTCTCCGGTCGACAGCAACATGTCGAGTTCCCGATCGTCCGGCAGCGGCGCGACTTCGTGGGCCAACCGAAGCAATCGATCCGTTTCTCCGCTCATCGCGGACAGGACAACCACGATGCGATGGCCGTCCTTGTGAGCCTTCTCGACGCGGTCCGCCACACGGTGGATCCGCTCGACCGTGCCCACCGACGTTCCCCCATACTTTTGGACAATCAGCGCCACGACCGTCAGGATCCTTTTGCGAAGAGTCGCACAACGAACTTCGTCGCATCGCGAGGAGGCACGCCCGAGGCTCTCGCATCGGCTTCGATAAATCTCCGTACGGACTCGGCGGAGGGGGCTGCCGCACTATCACGATAGGCAAAGAACCCAGGATCTTCTGCCGCCTGACCATGATGCACGTTACCCGAGTTGCAGACAGCCACGATGCGATAGGCGCCCAATTTAGCCAGTCCTTCGAGTAGCGGCCCCACCAGCTCGCGATCGACCGCTTCGATCCCCTTCACCTTGGCCGCAACATCAGACCCGTAGACGACCTCATCCGGTAACTTCACATGCACGTAGGCAAAATCATGTTTCTTCAACTCTTCCAGAGCGACCGCCGCTTGCGTGCGAAGATCCGCCCCGGCCAATCTCGCGCCGTCCACGGCTTCGAGCCCGGCCATGATGCCAAGTCCGCGATGGACATCATTCGGTGAAACCACCACACCGGACATTTTCAATCGCTCAGGGAGGCTTGGCCAAAGAATGGCCTTGCCTTGTCCCCAGAGCCAGAGACAATTGGCTGGCTTCTTCTCAGCTCCCGACCGTTCATCGTTGAGGGGATGGTCGCGCAAAATCTGAAACGACGCGTCCATGAGTTTCCAGAGAAGGTCGGACCCGTCTCCCGCCGGCAATACATCGGCGATCGGTCGACCAACCAATAATTGCGGATCGGTACAAACCGCTCGCGACTTCCCGCCGACCCATACCATGAGATGCCGGTGGCCTAAGCCTTGGTAGAACTGAATCATCTCAGACCCGAGCTGCTCATTGATCGCCTCGATCAATTCACGGGCTTCTTCGGTCGAAATCAAGCCTGCGGTCGCATCATCCATGACCACGTGCGGTCCGAGCTTCTTGATCTCGTTCAGTCCGCCTTTACTCATAGATTGGGCGTCCGCCCGCAGCGTGACCATCGTGCAGCGATAGGCCACATCATGCTCACCGATGGCCACCCCCAAACTGGCGGCTTCGAGCGGACCGGGCCCCTGATAGTATTTCTTGGGATCGTACCCGAGTATGGCGGTTCCCATCAGACCGTTCCCCTGCCGCACATTCTCAGGCGCCGCGGCCAAGAGCCCAAGCTCTCCACCTTGCGCAAGGCGATCCAGGTGAGGGGTCGAAGCCGCCTGTAGAGGAGTCTGCCCGCCTAATTCCTTCCGGGGATGGTCTGCCATTCCATCG
>JANOJM010000038.1:0-7832 GCA_031418735.1 Nitrospiraceae bacterium
CGGTGGCCTTCTTATCGAGCATGGCCCGGACAATGGCGAGGGCCGTAGACCTAGCTGTTTGTGCGATTACGATCCTCTTGGTAGAGATGATGTTGGAGTATATAAGATTCCACTAAGGGCGGCAACAGATTTGCTACCGGATGCCCTTGGCGGATTTGCGAGCGAATGTTCGATGCGGAGATTGGGCTGGGTGGCAGTTTGAGGCATGTCAGGCCCTGTGTTCCGAGCGGCGCCTCGATTCGTGAAATCCGGCCCGCATCCAAATCCATCAGTGAGGGCACTGGAATCGGCGGAAGCAGTGGAACGGTTGAGAGGGAGCGAAACGATAAGCCTGGCCGCGAGAGGACGACGAAGCGGCAGAGTTGCAGCAATGTCCGCGGTTCACGCCAGGAGGGAAAATCCAGAAAGGCATCAAGCCCGATCAAGAAAAAGAGCTGGGTTTGTGCTCCATAGGTCTGTTGTAGCAGGCGAATGGTATCGATGGTGTAGGACTTGCCTGGCCGGCTGATTTCCACATCCGAGATGGCGAGTGTGGGGTCTGAGGCGATGGCAAGACGTACCATCTCGTAGCGGTCTTGTGCCGGCGCCAGACTTCCGTTCGGCTTATGGGGAGGGAGGCTCGTGGGAACGAAGAGGATTTGATCGAGTTCGAGGGCCTCGCGTGTCTGGCGTGCAATGGCCAGGTGCCCGTTGTGCACGGGGTTAAAACTGCCGCCGAGGAGGCCCAGACGAAGGGGGTTAGAGTGCTGAGTGCTGGGTGCTGAGGGCTGAGATTTAGAATCTGATGGCATCTTTTCTCAGCACTCGGGTCTCAGCACTCATGTCTAGAGTATCACCAGATTGTCTCGGTGAATAACTTCCTCATACTCCTGTGGGCCAAGCTGCTGCTGGATCTCAGCTGTTTTGAGCCCTTTGATCCGTGCCAAGATGTCGGAGGGAAAGTTCACGAGTCCTTTGGCGAGTTCTTTGCCGTCCTGGTCAAGGCAGCTGACTGCATCTCCTGTATCGAACGGACCAGTGACGGCCAGAATGCCTGAAGCCAACAGGCTTTTGCCCCGTCGGACCAGCGCATCGACCGCTCCGGGGTCGAGCGTCACGGTTCCTCGCGGCCTGAGGGTGAACGCGATCCAATGTTTGCGGCTGGTGAAACGACGCTCCTTCGCGAGAAAGAGGCTGCCGCCTGGGCCACCGGCTAATACTTGCGGAAGGAGGCCTGGCTTTTGCCCATTCAAGATCAAGGTAGCCACTCCGTACTCACTGACTTTCTTTGCAGCCCGGACTTTTGTGGCCATGCCCCCGGTTCCTTCGAACGTGCTGGAGACACCGGCTCGTTCCTCAATCTCTTCGGTAATGTCGGGGATCAATGGGATGAGCGTGGCTGCGGGATTCTTGCGCGGATCCTCAGTAAAGAGGCCGTCGATATCGGACAGGATGATCAGCAGTTCCGCATCGACCAGATGGGCTACTTCGGCAGCCAGGGTATCGTTGTCTCCCACACGGATTTCATCCACGGCGACTGTATCGTTTTCGTTGATGATGGGGATCACGCCGAACCCGATCAGCGCACTCAGGGTATGGCGTGCATTGAGAAACCGCCGCCGGTCGGCGAGGTCTTGGTGGGTCAATAGGATCTGCGCTACCTTGATGTCGAGGCGTTCAAACGACTTTTCGTATGCCCACATGAGCCGGCTTTGCCCGACCGCCGCAGCGGCCTGCTTCACAGGGAGGCTCTTGGGGTGTTCTTTCAGGCCTAATTTCTTGATACCGGAGACGATTGCGCCGGAGGAGACGATCAGGACTTCACGTCCGCTCGACCGGAGGGCTGCGATTTCATCCGCGAGCCGATCGATCTGTTCCGGGCGTAGTCCTGTGTCTCGTGACGCGACGAGACTGCTCCCGATTTTGATGACGATGCGGGTGGCCCGTTTTAGGAGTTCGTCTCGCATGGTGTCGCTCGAAGCTGCGCGACCTGTTGCCCTACATAGGTGACGAGTTCCGTCAGCCCTTCTCTCGTGGCGGCAGAGATCGCGAGGCACATATATCGATGGCGTTTACAGTATTTCTGCAACTCTCGCAGACGTGTTCCGTCTCCGGCCACGTCGATTTTTGTCGCGACGACTGCGAAGGGGCGCGCGGTGATCGGCTCATCATAGGCGGCTAATTCCTGACGCAAGATCTCGAAGGTCTTGACTGGCTCCTCGGGTGACCACTCTGAGACGTCGATCATGTGCAGTAAGAACGACGTGCGCTCGATATGCCGGAGAAATTGGAATCCCAGCCCCTTGCCTTCATGGGCGCCTTCGATAATTCCTGGAATATCTGCGACAGCAAAGCTTCCTTTTTCTCCCCAGCGGACGATCCCCAGATTCGGCGTCAGCGTAGTGAAGGGATAATCGGCGATCTTCGGGCGTGCGGCTGAGATTGCGGCGATGAGCGTTGATTTTCCAGCGTTGGGAAAACCGACAAGCCCGACGTCGGCCAACAGTTTCAGCTCAAGTCTGAGCGACCGTTCTTCGCCTTCCGTGCCTGTTTCGAATTCTGTGGGCGTGCGATTGGTCGGCGTAGCGAAATGGCTATTTCCTCGTCCGCCTCGGCCCCGGTGAGCTCCCACAAACCTCTGCCCGGGAGTGATCAGATCGGCTAATATTTCATCGGTCTGATCGTCGAAGATGACGGTGCCGACCGGAAGGGCGACCACCACATCCTCTCCGGTTCTACCGGAGCAATTGGCCGCGCCACCCTGGCGGCCGACTTCTGCTTCGTAGTGTTTCTGGTACCGAAGGTCGAGGAGCGTAGTCATGCGAGGCGAGGCTTCAAACACGACATCGCCGCCGTGGCCGCCATCGCCACCATCCGGCCCGCCGCGCGGCACAAACTTTTCGCGCCGAAAGCTGCATGAACCGTCACCGCCGCGGCCGGCTTTGATTTGGATACGGACTTCATCGACAAACATCGGTGCACCGTTTCAGCGTAAGGATCCAATAGACATGACATACGAGGAACATCCCGTTGCACCCCTACTCATGCCGGGAGTCCTCGTGGTAACGATCGTGTGACGATAAAAGAGGAAAAGAATGTACTAGGAAACTGAGGGCGCGGAGTAGACGCTGATCTTTTGCCGTCCGCGGCCGCGCTCGAACTTCACGATTCCTGTGATGCGGGCGAAGAGGGTGTGGTCTTTGCCGAGGCCCACGTTAAATCCGGGGAAGAACTTTGTCCCGCGCTGACGGATCAAAATCGATCCGGCCTTCACGGTCTCTCCACCGTAGGCCTTGACCCCAAGATATTGCGGATTGCTATCGCGCCCGTTTCTAGTTGATCCGCCGCCTTTATTTGTTGCCATGACTGATCCTCGTTAGGCCGTTTCGATACCGGTAATGCGCAATTTGGTAAAGCCTTGGCGATGGCCATTGGTCCGCCGATAATTTTTGCGCCGTTGCTTCTTGAAAATGGTGATGGAACGGGTCCGGCCCTGATTAATGATTTCGGCTTTGACGGTGGCCCCCTTGACCAACGGTTGTCCGATTTCTAGACCTTTGTCACCGTGGACCAGCCGAACCTGGTCGAGTTCGATTGTTCCTCCGACCTCGCCAGGGAGGGACTCCACAAGGACTAATGAGCCGGTTTCAACCCGGTATTGCTTGCCGCCTGTCTCAATAATTGCGTACATAAACCCCTATCTCCGTTACAGAAGTTGATTTTGTAACATAGGGGTTTGAATCCTGTCAAGGTAAAGGCCTGTGTTTCCTAAGATAATACGGTAGAGGGTCTGCCGACGAGCCTTGCCCCCTCCTTAGGGCTAACCTATTCGTGGGCTATCCTGCTCTGGAATCTGGGCGTATGCTGTTTTTCTGATGTCGAACCATTTCATGGATTGGAGATGATGATGGCCGTTACACGGAAGCCTCATTCCACCAAGCTAAAAGGCATTCAATTTGTACTCCGTCCCTATCGTCGTATACCAATCAGGCATGCGCTCTATTATCTCAGCCCAGACTACGTGGGGAAGGGCCTCGTGACCAACCTGTCTCAATCCGGGATACGCATTCAAGGCGAGCATGCGGTCGAACCAGGTCTTAGCTTGGCGTTGCGCCTCAAACTTTCAGACAATGGCCCGACCATAGAAGTTGAACGAGCAACGGTTCGGTGGGTGAATGGGTATGATTTTGGCCTGGAGTTTGATCAACTCAGTCCATTAGCCACGAAGCACATTACCCATGCCGTGAGCCAGAAGATTCGAGCCCCTCAAATGCCTGCTTGAACGGCCGCTCTGTAGTTTACTCTTGCCTGTGGGCCATGCCCCGCCCGTTTGCTTGACGCTTCTTCCAGCCCGCTGCTATATTCCGATTTCATCGCTTGATCGTTCATAGCCTGTCTTCGTTGTCTATGCTTGAACCACAAGGGAAAATTTGGATGGATGGGTCGTTCGTCAATTGGGCGGACGCGCATGTCCACGTGATGACCCATTCGCTGCATTATGGACTGGGTGCGTTCGAGGGACTTCGCTGCTATAAGGGAAAGTCCGGTTCAGCGATTTTTCGGCTACAAGAGCATGTCGATCGGTTGTTCGATTCCGCCCATATCTGCATGATGCAGATGCCCTTCGACAAGAAGCAGGTGGCTGCGGCCATTGTGGAGACCGTCAGGGTCAACAAGTTGGAGTCCTGCTATATTCGCCCGCTCGTCTATATCGGGCATGGAGCGATGGGGGTCTATCCCGGCGACAATCCGATCAAGCTGGCCATCGCGGCCTGGACCTGGGGTGCCTACCTCGGGGACGATGCGATTGCGAATGGGATGCGGGCTCGTGTGTCGTCATTTACTCGTCATCACGTCAATGTCTCGATGGCGAGGGGAAAAATTTCCGGCTACTACGTGAACTCAATACTCGCGAAGCGGGAAGCGAAAGCGGACGGGTACGATGAAGCTATTTTGCTCGATACCGAAGGGTATGTGTCAGAGGGGACGGGGGAGAATATCTTCATTGTGCGTAAAGGGCAGATCAAGACCACGCCGCTCACCTCGATCCTCGACGGCATCACCAGAAGCTCCGTCATCGAATTGGCACGGGAACGGCGTATCCCTGTGGTGGAGGAGCGCTTCACGCGCGATGACATGTATATCGCGGATGAAGTATTCGTGACCGGGACCGCTGCCGAGCTGACGCCGGTGCGGGAGATCGACAATCGCCGGATTGGAACCGGCACGCCAGGTCCGATTACGCAAGCTTTGCAGAAGGCCTACTTTTCCATCGTGCGTGGGGAGGATCCTTCCCACGAGGCATGGCTCACCAGAGTCTAGTAAGCCGCTGAGTCCGCGGTTGGTTCTTACCTTCTCACTTCCCATCGGCATTCTTGGCAGCTGTGAAGCGCATCTCGTTGTCCTGGCGAGACTCGCGAGAATTGTGCGAAAAGTGAGACGGACGACGGTTCGATGTCCGAAGTTCGAGGTTTTCGGAACTTCGAACTTCGGATCGCGCCTGTCGCGCGCGCTCTGCTAGTGTTTGCCGGAGGAAGCGTCGTCTGGCTTGTGGGTTTCAGCGGCCGGGGCTGCCGGTGTCGTGGCTGGTGTTTCGGGAGCAGGCTGAGAAGTCTCTTTCTTATTGAGATCGATGACCGTGGAAGAAAACGCTCGGTCTTTAGCGAGGATAGCAAGGCCGAGCGATGTCAGCATGAAGATGGCTGCAACGGCGACCGTGAATTTGCTCAGAAAGTTGGCAGGGCCTCGGCTACCGAAGACGGTTTGGCTGGAGCCACCGAAAGATGCGCCGATTTCGGCGCCTTTCCCTGATTGCAAGAGGATTGCGCCGACCATGAGGAAACAGACCATGACGTGAATGATGATGAGGAAAATATACATGGCACTCCGATCAGTTAGGCCCGCTGTGTCTGTGCAAGATCGATGATTGTAGCAAACGAATCGGGATTGAGACAAGCCCCACCGACTAAAGCTCCGTCGATCGCATCTGAGACAAGAAGCGACTCAATATTCTTGGGCGTGACACTACCGCCGTACAGGATTCTGATGGCCGAGGCCGTTTGGCTATCCCAGCCGGTCTCAATCAATAAGCGGATTGAGCGGTGCGCAGTCACGGCCTGCTCGGTCGTGGCGGCTCGTCCCGTTCCGATAGCCCAGACCGGTTCGTAGGCGATTGTCACGGTCGCCAGATCCTGCGCGGTCAAACCTGCCAGGCTGCTTTTCAGTTGAGCTGTGACGACCGATTCCGTTCGGTTCGTCTCACGCTCCGTCAGGGATTCTCCTACACATAAGATCGGGGAGAGCCCGTGCCGCAGCGATGCCCGGATCTTCTTCTGAAGATCCTCATCGCGCTCGCCGAAGTGCGCACGACGTTCAGAGTGGCCGACGATCACATAACGGCAACCCAGTTCGCGCAACATCGGAGCGGACACTTCCCCGGTGAAGGCCCCCTGCTCCTCCCAATGGACATCCTGCGCGCCGAGGTTAATCCAGGATGAGGGGCCTAAGGTTCGGTGGGCCGTTTCGAGGGCCGTAAAGGGCGGCGCAATGACCACGTCGGCATGAGGCGATGCGGATACTCGTTCGCGGAGGTCGCGAATGAAGGCTGCGGCCTCCGAAGCCGTCTTGTTCATCTTCCAATTACCGACGATGAGGGGTTTGCGCAAGGTATCTCGATGTCTGAAGGTGGTAGAGGATATGCGCCAACGGCGAGGCGATTCCTAGACTCGATCCGGGAGGGCGGTCAAGCCCGGGAGTTGTTTGCCTTCCAGCAATTCCAGCGCGGCGCCGCCGCCGGTCGAGATAAACGACATATTTTCCGACTCGCCGGCTCGATGCACAGCCAGCGCTGTTTCACCTCCGCCGACGATCGTTAGGGCGTAGGCATCCGCAACCGCGTGAGCCATCGCGAGCGTCCCCCGCGCGTAGGCATCGATTTCAAATACGCCCATCGGACCGTTCCACAGAATGGTCTTGGCATTTTGGACTGCCAGGTTGAACAGTTTCACTGAGGCCGGGCCAATGTCGAGCGCATACCATTCTTTGGGGATCTCCTGGATCGGAACGATCTTCGATTCCGCCCCAGGCTCGCGGCTGGCCGCGACGACACAATCGACCGGCAGGTAGAATTTCACGCCACGGGAAAGGGCATGGTCCTCAATGCCTTTCGCAAAATCCAACATGTCATTTTCAACCAGGGAGTTGCCGATTTCAAACCCCTTCGCCTTTAAGAAGGTAAAGGCCATGCCGCCACCGATAATGACTTTGTCGACGCGCTTGCCCAAATTCTCGATGACGCCGATCTTCCCGGACACTTTTGCCCCGCCGAGAATGGCGACAAAGGGCCGAACGGGGTTTTCGACGGCGCCTTCGAGGTATTCGATTTCTTTCTTGAGGAGGAAGCCGGCAGCCGAGGAGGGAATGAACTTGGTGATGCCGACGGTCGAGGCATGGGCTCGATGTGCAGCGCCGAACGCGTCGTTGATATAGACATCGCCGAGGGATGCCAGCGCTTTCGAAAAGGCGTCGTCGTTTTTTTCTTCCCCTTTATGGAATCGGAGGTTTTCAAGGAGCAGGACGTCGCCAGGCTTCATCTGTGCGACAAGCTTTTCCACCGCCGGGCCGATGCAATCCGGTGCAAACAGAATCTCCTTGCCCATGAGCCGTCCCAGGCGTTTTGCCACCGGGGCCAGACTGTACTTGGGGTCAAATTGCCCGTTCGGTCGACCGAGGTGCGAACAGAGGATCACCTTGGCTCCATCGTCGACGACTCGATTGATGGTCGGCAGGGTCGATCGAATGCGGGTATCGTCGGTGATTTGGTGTGAATCGTCCAATGGGACGTTGAAGTCGGC
>JANOJM010000039.1:0-3861 GCA_031418735.1 Nitrospiraceae bacterium
TATGGTTGTTCGACGACGAGGACATGGTCCGGACCTCTGCCTTAGCGATTGCCCTTTTGGAATTGGCCCTCTGCGTATTCGTGCTCATACGATTCGTTCCCGAATCGGCCGCCATGCAGTTTTCCGAACATGTGCCGTGGATGCCCGCCCTCGGAATCAGCTATCACCTCGCGGTCGATGGAATCAGTGTGCTGTTCGTTGGGCTCACCGCCTTTCTCACGGCTCTGATCGTCATCTATAGTTGGGACACCGTCCGCCATCAGGTGAAACTCTATATGATGGCGCTCCTTGCCCTCGAGACCACCGTAATGGGGGTCTTCATTTCCATCGACTTGATCCTCTTCTTCGTCTTTTGGGAACTGATGCTCATTCCCAGTTACTTTCTGATCAAGCTCTGGGGTGGAGGAGCGGAGCGGCACTATGCAGCGCTAAAATTCGTGCTCTACACCCTGCTTGGCAGCGTCTTTATGTTAGTGGGCATTGTTCTTCTGGACGTCAATTATCACCAGTGGGCAACGCTACGCCATATAGAACCGACCTACTCCTTCGACTTACTGGAACTGCTCTCTGTTCCGATCCCACTGAGTCAACAAATCCTCATTTTCTGGCTGTTGTTCCTCGGCTTCGCATTCAAGGCGCCGGTGTTCCCCTTCCATACCTGGCTCCCGGACGCCCTCTTCGAGGGTCCGATCGGCATGGCGGTAGTGCTGGGAGGATTGAAGCTCGGGACATTCGGCTTCATCCGGTTCAGCATTCCGTTGCTCCCGGACGCATCGAAAAGTCAGACCGTCGTCTCCATCATCATGGCGCTGGGATTGGCGGCAGTTCTCTACGGAGCCATTTTGGCGCTGGTCCAACAAGATTTACGCCGGCTCCTGGCCTTCAGCAGCATCAGCCACCTCGGGTTTGTGGTGATCGGCCTGTTCGCCCTAAATTTTCAGGGGCTCCAAGGCAGCCTGCTCACCATGATCAACTTGGGATTCAGTACCGCAGGCCTGTTCTTCATTGCGGGCTTCCTCTACTCACGGCAGCAGAGCACCCAACTGGGCTCATTAGGCGGCATGGCCAAACAGACCCCCTTGATCGCATGCTTTTTCCTGTTCCTCGGTCTGGCGGGAATCGGCTTGCCCGGAACCGGCGGCTTTGTCGGTGAATTCCTCATCCTCTTGGGAGCCTTCAAGGCCAATTGGATATATGGTGCGATCGCGGTCACCGGCGTGATCCTCAGCGCGGCTTATTTTCTCTGGTACTACGAGCGGTCGATGCTGGGACCGCTCGGCAAGGCTGTCAAGGACTCCGTTCGCGATCTGCATCCCCGCGAAATACTCATCGCATCGGCCTTGTCGGTGATGATTCTCTGGATCGGTCTCTATCCCGCTCCATTTTTGAGAATGATGAACGGGTCGGTTCAGGCATTGGTGGATCGACTGGAACGGGGAACCGTGGCGTCGCTGGAGTCCAAACAGCCGGTCAGGGTGGATTAATTCCTATGGGTGACTACGCGCTGCTCTATATCCTGTTTGCCCCCTTCCTGGGAGCCATCGCGCTAATTTTCGTCTCCAATCGGCAAACGATGCTCGTGCGAGGGATAGCCGCGGGATCAGCCCTCGTCTCTTTGCTCGCCTCACTCTATCTGTTCTTCACCTACGATCATGTGAGGGCAGGGTTTCAATTCGTCCAGCGATTCGAATGGTCCCGCCAACTGGGCATTTCGCTCTACCTCGGAGTGGATGGAATCGGCACCCCGCTGGTGCTGGCGTCGAGCATCTTGTTGTTCGCGGGGATTTTCGTGTCCTGGCATATCAAAGATCGGATAAAAGAATTTTATATCTGGCTGCTCATCCTCGCCGCCGCCACCATCGGCGTCTTCATGTCATTAGACCTGTTCTTTCTCTTCTTCTTCTACGAGATGTCCGTGATCCCCATGTATCTCCTGTTGGGCATGTGGGGAAGTCACACGAAAAAGTACAACGAGATGACGGATACGGAAGGCCTCAAACAGCGGGATTCGGTCGGGTTTATTTTCAACTTCGGATCCAACAGCAAAGAATATGCCGCGATGAAACTGGTGCTCTTTCTCTCGGCTTTTGCCGTCGCAGCGTTGATGGGCATCTTGCTGATTTATAAGTACTCGGGACTCAATACCTTCGACATTCTGGTCTTGCGTGAACAAGCCAAGCTGATGAACATCCCGGTCTTGGGCACCACGCTCGACAAGATCATTTGGATCCTGATCTTCTTTGGCTTTGCGTCGATTGCGCCTCTCTGGCCTCTGCACTCCTGGTCTCCTGTGGGCCACGCAGCCGCGCCGGCTGCCACGAGCATGCTGCATGCGGGCGTACTGATGAAGCTCGGTCATTTCTCCATCATCCGGGTGGCCTTTGAGATTCTTCCGGAGACCACCAGAGAACTCATGCCCATCGCAGCCGTGCTCTGCATGTTCAGTATCGTATATGGCGGGTTCGTCGCGTACTACGCCAAAGACACCAAGTACGTCATCGGGTATTCCAGTTCCAGTCACATGGGGTATGTCTTTTTGGGCATGGCTGCCTTGGACTACATCAGCTTGACCGGCGCGGTGATGTATATGTTCGCGCACGCCATGGCCACGGGGATGCTCTTCGCCATGGCCGGGTGGGTGTACGATCAGACGCACAGCCGCGACATTCCCTCGCTCGGCGGGCTCGCGAATCGCATGCCGTTCATCTCCGGCTGTTTCGTAATTGCGTGCATGGCCTCGATCGGGGTGCCAGGCACCGTGAACTTCATCGCTGAAGTCATGATCATTGTCGGCAGTTGGAACAAGTACCCGCTCCAAGTCATCGTGGCCGTGGTCGGCATCGTCTTGACCTTTGCCTACTTGTTCAAGATGATGCGCGGGCTTTTCTACGGGCCCATGGACCAGAAATACAGTCACGCGCATGACGCAGTCTCCGCGGCTGATCGTCTGCCGCTCATGATCATGATTGCCGTCAGCATCGGGTTCTTTTTCTTCCCCATGCATCTCTATAATGTCGTGAGATCCGGCGTCGATCCCTTGATTGCGAAGATCACCCGCGTCGTGCCAGTAGCGCAGACAGGTGAAGGGTCAGAGACGAGGCGTGAGGCGAGCGCCACTCCCGGGACGTCTGATGCTCCGCTCCTAGCGAATAACCCCTCACCCCTTACCCCTTACTTCTCACGGGGGTCGGAATGACCTTCGCGCTCACGATATCATCCTCCGATCTGCTGCTGCTGCTCCCGGAAATCCTACTCACGTCCTGGCTCTGTCTTATCCTGATCGTTGATTTCTCGTTTCCTCAGCTGCCCAACGAGCAATTAGCCTATTTCAGCATCGCTGGGCTCGTCGCCACCCTTGGCTGCCTGGTTTGGTTCGACGTCACCGGCATTACCGGGACCCTTTTCGCAAATATGTTCGCCCTCGATCGGATGGCCCTGTTCTTCAAAATGTTCATCGTCGGATCGACGATCCTCGTGATTCTGGCCTCCATCGATTACATCCATCGATTCAAATTCTTCCGTGGAGAATATTATTTCTTGGTCGTGATGTCGGCCCTCGGAATGATGTTCATGGCTTCCGCGAACGACCTGCTGTCGGTCTTCGTCACCCTGGAGTTTTCCACCCTCGGCCTCTATGTCCTCGTGGCCTATCTCCGCGAGGACATTGCCTCGAACGAAGCGGGCATCAAATTTTTCATCCTGGGCATCTTCGCCGCCGCCCTCCTCGCCTATGGCATCAGCTTGGTCTACGGAGAAACAGGCAAACTGGTGTTTTCCGATATGACGACAGTACAGGCCACTCCGGGGTTGGTCATCGGCTTCCTGCTGATCTTCGCCGCATTAGGATTTAAAATCGGCGCG
>JANOJM010000040.1:0-3108 GCA_031418735.1 Nitrospiraceae bacterium
ATATGATCGGCCGGCACGACCAGCATAATCGCGTCAGGATCCCGACGAAGCAGTTCTAACGCGACCAAGGCAATGGCCGGAGCCGTATTGCGCCCTTCCGGTTCCAGTACAAAGTTCTCGGCCAGCGCCTCTTTCCATTCAGTCAGCTGGACGCGGATGGACTCGGCTTGGGCAGGGTTCGTGGAGATCAACACTCGGTTCGGCGCCGACGCACAAACTACTCGGCGCATGGTCTGCTGGATTAACGTGTCCTCGCCCATGATCCGCAGCAGCTGTTTCGGAAATAACTGTCGGCTGAGCGGCCAAAACCTGGTACCGCTGCCTCCTGCCATAATCACGGGATAGAGATGGTTCTGGAGTTCGAGGTTCGAAGTTCGAGGTTTACGAACAGCCATACAGGGGATCTCCTACTCTATGAGCGTTTTCCTGAACCCGGAACTTGTAATTTCGAATTAGGAATTATGAATTTTGAATTCAAGCCTTGCGCGTCTAGGATCATCTCAACGATTTCCCGAACCGCTCCCTCTCCGCCCTTCTTTTGACAGACATAGTCGACCACCGCAGCCACTTGGGGCATCCCGTCGGCCGGTGTCGCAGAAAACCCCACTGCCTTCAGAGCTTCAAGATCATTGATATCGTCCCCGATATACGCGACCTGACTGAGGGTGAGCCCATGTCTGGTTGCCATTTCACGGATGAGCGACAACTTATCCATCACCCCTTGATGCAACTCCGGAATCGCGAGCTTCTCAGCACGGCGTGCCACAAGCTTGGTCCGCTCCTGCGTCACAATCGCAGTGATGATTCCCGCCCGCTGCAGCAACTTGATCCCCATGCCATCACGCGTGTTGAACTTCTTCCACTCATCGCCGGACTCGGCATAGTACATACCTGCGTCCGTCAAGACGCCGTCCACATCGGTGGCAAACAGTCGAATCCGTTGAAGGGTATTCCGCGAAATCTTTCTGGACCGAGTTGGTTTTTTCGTTGATGCTTTCATGGATAATCGTTGAACCCTTACGTGTTTTTTAGCAGGATGCGGGGCGGGGAACCTCTTGCATAAATCTGGCAAGGGCATCCTTCCAATGGGGCAACAGCGCTCGCACCGTACCCAACCGGCCTTGGGCAAGAACGGAATAGGCGGGACGCCGTGCGAGACGTCCCGCTTGAGCGGTCGAAATGGGCCGAACTGGGAGGGAAAGGTCCATGAGGCCGACGATCGCCTCTGCGAATTCATGCCACGTGCAATCGCCGGCATTCGTCACATGACAGATTCCTCGCAAGTCACTCTTGAGTAGATCTTTCAAGGCCAGAGCCAGATCGTCCGCATTGGTCGGGCAGCCTCGCTGATCTCCCACCACATCGAGAAACGGCTTTTCCGTAGCCAACCGCATAATCGTCTTCACGAAATTATTTCCTGCATACCCGTACAGCCAGGCCGTTCGAACCACCAATGTATTGGGACAACCAGCTAATGCAGCGATTTCCCCTTCATGCTTGGACTGGCCATACGCATTGATGGGATTGGGTATGTCCTCTTCACGATAGGGAGTTGCTTTTGTTCCATCGAAGACATAGTCCGTCGACAGATAAATCAATCTTGAATTGAGTGTTGCAGCAGCGCGGGCCACCATGGTGGTGCCTTGAGCGTTCACCTGCATCGCGCGACCGGGCTCCCGCTCAGCCCCATCGACATTCGTATAGGCCCCGACATGTAGGATGACGGAGGGACGGGCAGCCATGATCTGGGATTCGCTGTCGGGTTGCGTAAGATCGAACTCTGGAAGATCCTTCAGGATTAAATCCTCTCCCGAAAGGGCCTGCTGAAGCGCATGGCCCAATTGCCCCTGTGCGCCGGTGATCAGTAAACGCATAAGTGTTCGAAGTTCACGGTGCGATGTTCGACATTAACAAGACTCAAAGACTTCTGGTTCTAGGTTCACAAACAACTCAACTTCGAACTTCGAACCTTCCTGAAGCCGCTTCCCATACTGCTGTTCATAGTACTGGCGAAACTCGCCAGACTTGATCGTCCGCCACCAGTCCTCATTATCCTGATACCATTGGATGGTTGCGCGCAGTCCCTCTTCAAACGGGACAGCAGGGCTCCACCCCAATCGACGCAACTTGCTGCAATCCACCGCGTAGCGGCGATCATGGCCCGGACGATCCTGCACCAAGCGAATGAGATCGTGGGATTTTCCCAGCTGGCTGACAATCTGTTCAGCTACAGTGATATTCTCCCGTTCATTGCCCCCGCCGACGTTGTAAATCTGTCCCGGCTCACCTCGAAGGAATACATGCTCGATCGCCGCGCAATGGTCTTGCACAGCCAACCAATCGCGGCACTGACGTCCATCCCCATAGAGCGGAAGGGGCTGGCTGTCGATCGCGTTGGTCACGAACAGAGGGACGAATTTCTCCGGATACTGATTCGGACCATAGGTATTGCTCCCGCGAGTCACCATCACGGGAAACCGATAGGTCGTCCAGTAGCTGAGGGCCAAGAGATCACCACCGGCTTTGCTGGCAGAATAGGGGCTCCGCGGGGCCAGGCAATCGCTCTCAATCGACATCCCGGTCTCGACGCTGCCGTAGACTTCGTCTGTGCTGACTTGCAGAAATCGCTGTAACCCTGCACGACGGGCTTCTTCAAGCAGCACGCCGGTCCCCACCACATCGGTCCGCGCAAAGGCTCCCGGATCGAGAATAGATCGATCCACATGAGTCTCCGCCGCAGCATTGATCACCCCTTCAATTCGATGCTCTCGGATGAGACGTTCGACCAAGGGCTGATCTCCAATATCCCCATGCACAAATGTATGCCGGGCATGCGTCTCGATCGCCTTGAGATTTGCACGATTGCCGGAATATTTCAGCGCATCGAGATTCACTACCTCATGGCCGCTCTCAACAACCAGGCGGCGTACGAGATGCGACCCGATGAACCCAGCGCCTCCGGTTACGAGGATTCGCATCTTAAGAGCTTGGTCCAGTTCGAGGTTCGAGGTTCATAGTTGAATGTTTTTTGTGATCACGCAGATAATCAATGAAACCAAAAATCATACGCTTTACCTTGCTTGCTCCTTCATAGACTTCATCGAACTG
>JANOJM010000041.1:0-2911 GCA_031418735.1 Nitrospiraceae bacterium
CACGTCAGGCAACCATTACAACAGTTACGCGGTGGTTCAGGGCGTTGACCAGATTATTCCGGTCGATGTCTATGTGCCGGGCTGTCCGCCCCGTCCGGAAGCGTTGCTCGATGGATTACTGAAGCTGCAGGAAAAGATTCAACGGGAAAAGGTATTTGTGCGATGACGTGAATCGTTAAACGCGAAACGGAGGAATAGTCCAATCAAGTCCTCTCGCGTTTCACGCTTTACGATTCACGTTTAACGGCGACTATGCAAGCTCTGCTCGACAGCCTGAAGGAGAAGTTCCCGGACGCGATCCTCGCGACCTGCGTGGATGCCGCACGTGCCGAGACTTCTGTCTCCGTGGCTGCTGCGCGCCTCCTGGAAATTATGCGCTATTTGCACGACGCGCCGGGGGCGGCCTTCGATCATCTCACGGATATCTGTTCGGTCGATTATCCCGAGGATCAGCTGCGGTTCGAAGTCGTCTATCACTTGCACTCGCTTCCGCTTCGGCAGCGTCTACGTCTCAAGGCGCGTATCACGGAGGACGATCCGACGATTGCGTCGGTCACCGGAATTTGGAAGGGCGCCGAGTTTTTGGAGCGGGAAGTGTACGACATGATGGGCATTCGCTTTTCCGGTCATCCCGATCTCCGGCGCATTCTGATGCCGGAAGATTATGACGAGGGCTACCCGTTGAGAAAGGACTTCCCGACCGAAGGGCGCGGTTGGCGCAGCCGGTTCGAATTCATTCCGAGATTCGACGAGGCACCGGACGATGTCGTCAAGAGCGAAGTCTCCGAGGAGCAGAAGCACTTCTTTCGTGCCGAGCCCGATCTTCCCAGTTCCCAGCGGCAAGAGGAATTGTTGCTGAACATGGGGCCGCAGCATCCGAGCACCCACGGCGTGTTGCGAGTCGTGCTCCTGCTGGACGGCGAACGGATTGTGAAAGCCACACCGGACCTCGGTTACCTGCATCGAGGCGTCGAGAAATTGTCCGAGGGCCTGACCTACATGCAGATCATTCCGCACACGGATCGTCTCGACTATGTCTGTGCCATGTCCAACAATTACTCGTACGTGCGCACCGTGGAAAAACTCCTCGAGATCACGGTGCCGATCCGGGCCGAGTACATCCGGACCATCGTGGCCGAGATGCAACGTATCGTCGGGCACCTCTTTTGGCTCGGCACGCAGGCGCTCGATGTCGGCGCAATGACCGTGTTCTTCTGGACCTTCCGGGAGCGCGAAGTGTTGCTGGATATGTTTGAGAAACTCTGCGGAGCCCGTCTGACCCTGAACTACTATCGCATCGGGGGTGTCGACAGCGATTTCACCCCTGAGCTGGTTCAGCGGATGAAGGCGTTCCTCGATATCTTTCCCGAGAAGGTCAAGGAGTACGATTCGCTCATCGCGGCGAACCGCATCTGGATCGGTCGCACGAAGAGCGTGGCGGTGCTCTCAGCCGAAGATGCGATCAATTTCGGCTGTACCGGGCCGGTTTTACGCGGGTCTGGTGTTGCCTACGATGTCCGCAAGGCCGAACCCTACGGCGTGTACGACAAAGTCGATTGGGAAGTGCCGATCGGCAAAAACGGCGACACCTACGACCGGTATTGGATCCGGATGGAAGAAATGCGGCAGAGTGCCAGGATCATCGCCCAATGTCTCGATCAACTGCCGGCGGGGCCGATCATGGCCGAGGCGCCGCAATATATCCCGCCGCCCAAGGAATTGGTCATGCGAGATATGGAAAGCTTGATTCATCATTTCATCATCTACACTCAGGGCATCAAGCCGCCGAAGGCCGAGACCTATTGCGCGACCGAGGCTCCGAAGGGCGAATTGGGATTTTTCATCGTCAGCGACGGCAGTCCCCGTCCCTACCGGATGAAGATTCGTGCGCCGTCATTCGTGCATATGGGAGCCTTCGACCACATGGCGCGAGGCTACCTGATTTCCGACATCATCACGATCTTCGGGACATACGATGTCGTGATGGGGGAGTGTGACAGGTGAGGGCTCGGGGAATGGAGCCCTTGCTCGCGCAACGCGCGGCCTCGGAAGGCCCTCGTTGGACGCGCGCAGTGGGCCCCATCGCCCCGTCGCCTCACCGTTGAGGAAGTGGAATGTTAAAAGAGAAATACCAGAAGGAAATTGACGAGATCATCTCACGCTATCCGGTGAAGCGTTCGGCGCTGATTCCCTTGCTGTACTTGGCGCAACGGGATGAGGGATTCGTGTCTGAGGCGGCGATGAAGGAGATCGCGGGGCTGTTGCGTCTGACTCCGCCGCAAGTCTATGAGACGGCCACGTTTTATACGATGCTCAATCTCAAGCGCGTGGGGAAGTTCCATCTCCAAGTCTGCAAGTCCCTGATGTGCGCGCTGGCCGGGTCGGATACGGTCATTGGATGGGTCAAGGCAAAACTCGGAATCGGGCCGGGCGAGACGACGACCGATGGACTCTTTACCCTCAACGTGGTCGAATGCCTCGCTGCCTGTGGCACCGCGCCGGTGATGCAGGTCAACGAAGACTATTACGAACGGCTCACAGAGGAACGATTCGACCGAATCCTGGCCGATCTCAAAAAGGACGGGACGTGTCAGCTCAAAACCGGCCCGTTTATGTGGCCGGAACCGATGCACGATAAACGTTAATCGTTAGTCGTTAAACGAGGAACGGCATACATCAGGACGATGAAAAAACATGGCGAAAAGGTGTGATCCTCTTGCGATTAACGGTTCACGTTTAACGATATAACGAATATGCCTAAGCACGAACTGATATTGCTCAAGAATATGATGCAGCCTGGTTATACCGGCTCGCTTTCAGATTACGAACGTGAGGGCGGTTATCAGGCGCTCCGTAAAGTCATGGGGAAGGTGCCGCCGGGCGAAGTTACCGCCATGGTGATGAAATCGGG
>JANOJM010000042.1:0-2654 GCA_031418735.1 Nitrospiraceae bacterium
TCCCGATCTCCTTCACATTGGCACCTAGATACACCGTGATCTTTTTTTCCTCCACGCCTTGTTTGAGCTGCTGGCGGTTTTTGGCTTTCGGACGGGTAAAAATTTCATCGCCACGGCAGGAAATGGTAACCGTGGCGCCTCGTTCTGCGGCAATCGACAGGGCCGCTTCCGCTGCACTGTCCCCGCCACCCACCACCAGCACATGTTGGCCGCGGTATTGTTCCGCGTCGATCAGGCTGTAGACAACCTTGGATTGCTCTTCTCCCGGCACACCAAGCTTGCGGGGCGTGCCGCGCCGGCCAATGGCAAGGAGCACGTTCTTCGTTTTGTAGCTATTCTTCGACGTCTTCACCAGAAAACCATTTGCCGTTTTCGTGATCGCGTCCATACGCTCCGAGAAATTGATCATGATGCTGTTCTCACGGGTAATGCGATTCCAGAACTCCAGCAGCTCTTCCTTGCTGATCTCGTACTTGTTAAACTTTCCGACAATGGGCAATATCATCGGTGCCGTCATGGCCAGCTTCCGGCGCGGGTAATGAAAGATTGCACCACCGAGAGAATCTTCCTGCTCAACCGTCACGAATCGCAATCCTGCCTCTTTGGCCGCCAACGATGCCGAGACACCAGCCGGCCCTGCGCCGACGATCACCACATCCAGCTCGCCCCCCTTGCTCTTGTTTTTCTGAATCGTCTCGATCGCTCGTTTCCCCTGATCGACTCCCTTGCGAATCAAGCCCATCCCTCCCAACTCACCGGCAATGTAGATACCGGACACGTTGGTTTCAAAGGTCGGTTTGACTTGAGGGATGTCGATGCCGCGCTTCTCCGTCCCGAATACCAGCTGAATCGCTTCTACCGGGCAAGCGGCCTGGCAGGCGCCGTGACCGATACAGTGATCCGGTTGGACGAGCGTCGCCTTTCCCCTGACGATCCCAAGCGCATGTTCCGGGCAGGCTTTGACGCAAGCGCTTGAGCCGATGCATTTGTTGGTATCGATGACCGGGTGTAAGGTGAGCGGCTCAGGGATACTTGCCTCAACCGTCTCAGCCAGGCGGGCACGATAGTGGGTATCCCGCTTACGATGACGGCGGTAATACAGAGTCAGGGCCAAAATCACCGGCAGGAGGTAGAGCAACATGGTGAGATATGATTGCGACATGCGACTTGCTCCGTCCTATGGTCTTTCACGATCGATGACGACCGCGATTTTACTCTCACCGGGTTTCACTGGCTGACTCATTCCCTCCAGGTCTCCACTCTGTGGCATGGCCTGGCCGGACTTCGACAGGCGGGCCACAATCACTACCGAGCCTACATCGGACAGTTTTCTGGACGGCATCGGGCTGGTCGAATCATCAAGTCGGAACATAAAGGGTAACTCCTGTTTCGTAACCCGCACGATCGAGACCGGCATGGGCGGGCCGTTCATCGCTCGCGCAAACACAAACAACGTATCCGTTGAGGCGCCTTTCCCGGCGAGACTCGGCGTCAGGCTCACGGTTCCGCTGATTGCGGCAGCCTGACCGCCGGGCTTTGTCGAAGGGACCGCCAAAGCAACCGCCTTGGCCATGACCGGTTTCCCGCCGGCTAACCCTTTGGCCTCGGCAATACCCGAGAGCAGCTCCTGTCGGACCTCAGCCTCCACATCTGCCGGAAGGTTGGCACTGCCACGTTCCCAATACTGCGCCGCCCGGCGGAACTCTTTGCGGTCGAACGCCACGGTCCCGGCCAGCATCAGCGCTTTGACATGGTTTGGATCGATCTTGAGCGCCTGCTGAATCAATTGCTCCGGTTTGCCTGACAGCTTTCGGCCATTCAGCATACCGAGGACATCGGCATAGTCGACGAGCATCTGAGGATCGTCTGGGATCAACTTCATGGCTTTCTCATAGATCGGCGCCGCGTCGGCATGCCGTCCTATTTCTACATACGAACGAGCGAGAAGAGCCCACCCCACTCCGTCGTCAGGACTCTGCTCGAGTCGTTTTTTCAGCCGCGCGGAAAGCGCGTCGAGCCCTTCGGATGCTGGTTGGCTGTAGTCCGGCCTGCCTTGTGCTGCTGGTGAGGATACACCGGGAAGAATAATCGCTTGCTGGTTGCCCCATTCCAAGTACAGTAGTCCGCTGATAGTCGGAATGATGACCGCTAATGCCACGCCGACCGCTCGGTTGTTCACTGGCCATAATCGTGACGAAGAAGCGGCCTCGGAAGCCCTTGTCTCATCGAGGAGCCGGCATTCGAGTTCTCGCTTCGACTGTTGAAACTGTTCATCGGTCAATACGGCATTCTTAAGATCTTGTTCCAACTCGGCAAATTGCTGGCGAAAGACCGAAAGCGTTTTTTCTCCTTCTTCCATTTTCGATGACGCCTGGCGCTTAAGCAGCGGCCACAGGAGGAACCCAAGCACGAGCAGTGTGATGGCCCAAGCAAAAAACCAAAACATGAGGGTCATGATCGCGTCCCTCCTTGAATCAATTGCTGCGCGACCTCAGTCGCCACCGCTGCTGTAACAATCATGAATAATCCATGCTAGGAGAAGTCCCGCCGGAGACCGAAGAAAAAGAATTGTCGCGCCGTCGAGTCCTTTTGTTGCGGGCTATTCGTCAGCGTTTTCTCATACCCGCCTGAAGCCTCGAAGGTCCAGTCGTCGA
>JANOJM010000043.1:0-1651 GCA_031418735.1 Nitrospiraceae bacterium
CCATTGAACCGTATCGCCCTTGGTTTGGGTGAATGTAAACTGGGAGATCGTGGCATCAGCTGCATCCATGGAGCCTGGCGCCGCCGCCGTCGGGGTAGAAACCATAGTCGAATTGGTCACGAGCAAATAGGCAAGGAAACAGGCCAACACCGCACTGAGCGCTAACAAACCTCTCCGTACCCAGTGTTGCCACACGTTGTCCCAGCTTCCTTTTTAGTTGCCTGAAGAAGACTGGCACGATAGTAGCATGGGCTCAATATCAAGTAAACTTTTGCCAGAACCACGGCATGGTCTACTCGACAGAGATGAGGTGAGGGAATCGTCGGAATAATAATGCGGCGCCGCGGCGCCGACTAAATCTCGCAGACAGGAGATCTAGCCGGCGGCAGGAGTCGCGGGAGTTGAGGTAGCAGGTACTTGTTTCTTCACCGATGCAGCATCCGGCCTGGTAACGAGTTCAATCGCGACAAGCTTCGCGGCATCGCCGATCCGCCGCCTCGTCTTCACCATCCTGGTATAGCCGCCTGGGCGGTCTTTAAATCGAACTGCAACGTCGCTGAATAATTTCGAGACGACATCTTTGCTGCGGATGAATGCAAGGGCTTGCCGCCGAGCCGGCAATGTTCCCTCCTTGCCGAGCGTAATCATCCGATCCGTAAATCCTCGAATTTCCTTCGCCTTGGCTTCCGTCGTCTCGATCCGCTCATGTTCGAGCAGCGACGTCACAAGACTTCGGAACAGAGCCCACCGATGTTTCGTCTTTCGTCCAAGCTGTCTGCCATTTTTTCTATGACGCACTGGTTCCCTCTTGTTTCGTTACTCGCTCTTCGGGCTACCGCTATTCTGTTGCACCGTATCCAGCTTCACACCGAGCCCCAGCCCCATTTCCGTCAAGATCTCTTTAATTTCGTTGAGCGATTTCTTGCCGAAATTCTTTGTCCGCAGCATCTCCCCTTCGGTCTTCTGGACTAAGTCGGCAATGGTCTTGATATTCGCATTCTTCAAACAGTTTGCGGCACGAACCGACAGTTCCAGCTCGTTGACGCTACGGAACAGATGCTTATTCACCTCACGTTGCGCCTCATCGCTCCCAAGATCAGCGCGCCCTTCGAGTCGCTCGTCGGGATTGATAAAGATATCGATGTGATCGCGCAGGATGCCGGCCGCCGTGGACAAGGCATCACGAGGCGAGATGGTCCCATCTGTCAAGATTTCCAAGGTCAATTTATCGTAATCGGTCATACGACCGACACGAGCATTCTCTACATGAAAGTTCACTCGTTTGATGGGCGAAAATACCGAATCGATCGCGATCACACCGATCGGCAGCCCCTCTTCCTTGTTTCGCTCGGCAGGCACATAGCCCCGCCCATGATTGACCGTCATTTCCATGTCGAATGTGGCATCCTTGTCCAATGTCGCAATATGGAGATTCGGAGTCAATATAGTCACATCCGCATCATGAATAATATCAGACCCCTTTGCTTCACCGGGCCCCTTCTTCCTAAGACGTAGCGTCTTTGGCTTATCGGTATGTACCGCAAGCCGCAGTCCTTTGACATTCAAAATAATGGAGGTCACATCCTCCGTGATACCGGGAATCGTGGAGAACTCGTGCAGAACTCCTTCGATCTTCACCGTAGTCACTGCC
>JANOJM010000044.1:0-7330 GCA_031418735.1 Nitrospiraceae bacterium
TCGGGTGCGACCGACTTGTCAGGGTACAGTTTCATGATCTGTTCGAAGCGATGTGCGGCGGCCAGATAGGAGCCTCGCCGATAATAGAATTGGCCGACGAAGAGATGGGTCTGGGCCAGGAGGTCGTGGCATTCTTGGATCTTCTGGAGCGCCGGGCCGTCATATCGGCTTCCCGGAAATTCCTTCCGTACCCGTTCGAAAGCCTCAAGCGCTTTCTGAACAGGGCCTGGATCGCGCTCGAATCCCTTGGTCAGTTTCAGCTGGGCCTCTCCGGTTCGGAACACCGCATAGGAGGTAAGGATGTGACTCCGATGGAGATCGAGGAAATGGGTATATTCGACGATAGCTTCCGCGTACTCTTCTTTTTCGAAGAAGGCTTCTCCCCGCTTCATGATGACGTTGGGGTCGTAATTCTTCTTGATCCCGTCGCCTAAGAAAATCTGCTCGTCGGTGCCGCTGAGGGCTTTCTTCGCGGTGTCTGGACTCTTGGGTGTGGTGCTAGAACAGGCGGTGATGACACAGAACAGCGCGACACAGAAGCCAAGGGTCGCCGTAAGTCGTGGAGCAGGAGCTAGGATGGAAGAAGCGCGTACCATAACTGCTTGAAAATGTAGCAGGAGCCCAGGCTGAATGCAAGGTTTCGACGCCATCAGGTTGACCCCCTGTAGCACCGAGACCTATAATCCTAACCGATTCTTGCAGTGAACCATATTCGTCAGACCGATGATACGAACGAGAATTATCGGAACGGGCTCATACCTCCCTGAACGGGTGGTCTCGAATCACGAGGTGGGGGTTTCGTTGGACCTCGATCCGGCGGTTGTCTCTCGCTTGACAGGCATTCAGGAACGACGAAGGGCTGCTGAGTCCCAAGCGTCTTCTGATCTTGCGGTCGAAGCAGCGAGGCAGGCGCTTGAGGCTGCCGGATTCCCGGCTTCCGAGCTGGGGGCGATTGTGCTTTCGACTACCTCTCCCGATACGGTCTTTCCTTCCACTGCCTGCCATGTTCAACGGATGCTCGGTTGTTCCGCGATCCCGGCATTCGACGTGGCCGCGTCATGCTCGGGTTTTCTCTATGGACTCTCGATGGCCGATGCCATGATCCGGAGCGGGCAGGTCAAGACCTGTTTGGTGGTGGCCGCAGAAGTGAAGTCTCGTTCCGTCGATCCTGCTGATGGCGATACGGCGCTCTTATTCGGCGATGGGGCTGGTGCGGTCATATTGCGGGGCGAGCCGGAGGCAAGTCAGCTGAGCCAGGGGCTCTTGGGGCTCCGTCTCCGCTCGGACGGCGCTCAGCATAGTCTGATTACGATTCCCGCAGGAGGATCGCGCCGACCGACGACGCCGGAGACGGTCGAGCAGAAGAGCCATACGTTGCGGATGCAAGGGGCGCCGCTCTTTCGTCTGGCGGTGAAGCGACTGGACCAGGCCATCCGCGAGATCGTGAAGGAGTTCGGTGTCGATATCCACGATGTCGCGCAGTTCGTCTTACACCAAGCCAATGGGAGGATTCTTGATCAGCTCACAAAGCGGCTTGGGGTTTCGCAGGAACGGGTCTGTTCCGTGATCGGACGCTACGGCAATACGTCGTCGGCATCATTACCGATCGCGCTCGACCACGTAGTCCGCTCGGGAAGGATTCTGCCCCACGATATTATCCTATTGGGCAGTTTTGGCGGTGGCGTGACGTGGGCGACAGGGTTGGTTCGCTGGTAAGGCCGGCGAGACAAACCAAATAAACTAAATAACAGTCTTCTCCTGCTGAACCGGTAGCCTGACGACAAAACGGCTGCCGGTCGGGATGTTCGCTTCGACCCACACTCGCCCGCCTAGACCCTCGACGATATGCTTGACGATCGCCAGCCCGAGTCCTGTTCCACCTAACTCTCGCGAGCGGGCTTTATCCACCCGATAGAATCGCTCGAACACACGAGGGCGATCCATTTCAGAAATTCCCATGCCGGTATCCGTTACGCTCAGTTCCACAGCCGTGGTTGCCGTGGCCTGTTCGGCATTGTCAAAAATCGGGTGGGTCGCCACGGTGATGGTCCCTTTCTCGGGGGTGTATTTGACGGCGTTATCGAGCAAATTGGACAGGACTTGCATCAGCCGGTCTTCATCGCCGAGGACCGTTGGCAGGTTGCCCTCTACGAAGGAAGTGAGCCGGTGCCCCTTCTTGTCCGCTAAGGGTTTGATCATGGCCAATGTTCGCTCGACGACATTCTGGATATGAAGCGGTTCTCGTTTAAACAGCACCTGCCCGGATTCGATTTTCGCCAACTGGAGGAGGTCGTCAAGAATCAGGTTCAGCCGGTCGCTTTGCCTGAGAATAATGTCGAGGAATTGTGTGCTGGTCTCCGGATCGTCTTTGGCGCCATCGAGTAGGGCTTCGATATAGCCCTTGATCGATGTGAGCGGGGTTCTCAGCTCGTGGGACACGTTGGCGACGAAATCCTTCCGGATAATTTCCAGGCGGCGTAATTCTGTCATGTCATGAAAGACCAGCACCGCGCTCGCTTCATTCTCTCGATCGGATTCAGTGGCTGAGGCCTCGATATGGAGCCGGCGGCCGCTGGGGTGCAGGAGAATTTCATCTTCTTCGTTCATGCGTGTCGCCAGAACCGTTGAGACCAGCTTGTCCAATTGCGGGTGCCGGAAGACATCAGAGCAGTGGTGTCCTCGCGCTTCCGTTCTGGTGACGTCGAACATCCGTTCTAACGCCGGGTTGACTTGCAGGACGCGACCTCGACGGTCCAGAACCATCACGCCTTCGACCATCGATGTCAACATGGCCAAGAGTTGGGACCGATCTTCGGAGAGTTCATCGATCTTGGTTCTCAGTTGGTCTGTCATGTGGTTGAGTGTGTCGGCTAAGAGACCGACTTCATCCCGCGATCCGGTCCTGATACGGACCTCAAGGTCGCCCTTTGCCAGCTGCTGCGCCGCGATCGCAATATCGGACAGGGGTTTCGTGATGCTGTGGGCGAGCCATACGCTCAGTACAACGGCAATTAAGAACGCAATCCCGAAGGCGATGGCCAGGTCCCGGTGTAGCTTGGCCACTTCACGATCGAACGTCGTCATCGGTAATCCCAGTCTCAAGAAGACGGCGGGATTCGCCTGGTTTGCGCCGCTCAGACCGACAGCCAGATACAACGTGCGCTCACCGGTCGTGTGGTTCGTGTGGAGATCCGTTCCGTGCCCGGTGGTCATGGCCTGCTGAATTTCCGGTCGTGACCTGTGGTTTTCAACCGTAGCGAGGTTGCTATCTGAGACGGCGCTGTCGGCCAATACCCTCCCATCCGGAGCAATGAGGGTCACGCGTGCGAGGGCACGCGCGCTGAGATCCCGCACCGCCGCTTGTAATTGGGTGGTCGAGGACAGCGCGCCTGGTTGTGTCAGAAACGGCTGCAGCCCGTATGCGGCGAGACTGGTTTGAGCCTCCAGTATCTGGCCCGATTGGACGATCTCCTGTTGATCGAGGGAGCGAACCGCCAGCGCCCGGGCAATGAGAAGCCCGCAGGCGAGAACCAATAGGGCTCCGACCGTGACCTTCCATCGTATGGAGAGTGTCATAGGGATAGTAACGGCATCACTGCTCCTTTAGTTTGTACCCCAGGGACTTGACCGACATGATCGCCTCGTTGAGCGAGGGGAGTTTCTGCTTGAGTCTTCGGATGTGGACGTCGACCGTCCGCGTCGTTCCGTAGTAATCGTATCCCCAGACGGTATTGAGGAGGACATCTCTGGTCAGGACTCTGCCGGGATTGCGTAAGAGATGCTCGAGCAGGCCGAATTCTTTTGCCGTGAGAGGGACTTCCATCTTTTTTACGGTGACTTCATGGCGCGCGAGATCCATGACAAGATTGCCATAGCGATATTGGGACGGGCCCTCGTCCGGTTTCCGCTCAAGCCGTCGAAAGAGGGCCTTGATACGGGCGACCAGCGTTTTGGGGCTGAACGGTTTGGTGACGTAGTCGTCGGCCCCCAGCTCCAGGCCGATGATACTGTCCGACTCCTCGGCTTTGGCGGTCAACATGATGATGGGGAGCATCGCGGTCTCTGGAGCCGATCGAAGGCGTTTACAGATTTCCAGGCCGTCGATCTCCGGCAGCATCAAGTCGAGGACGACCAAATCGGGCTTCTCCTGTTTCGCCTGCCGGAGGCCTTCCGTGCCGGTCGAGGCCGATAGGGTTCTGAAGCCTTCTTTCTCTAAATACAGTTTAACCAGTTGGAGAATATCGCGTTCGTCTTCAACGATGAGGATTTTCTTACTTGCAGGGCTGGACATAGTTCGTAGTGTGAGCCTACGAGGGAGAAGGCATTGTGTCAAGACGGATAACAAGGAAGGTGTGGGCCAATTCAGTTGACGGAACCGGCTACTCTGACGTAAGGTGAACGGCAGTATTCTGTGAGGCTGTGGATGGGGAAGTGGCCCTGTATTAGTCAAGGAGAGGGGACGGTTATGAAGATCTATCTCGCCAATCCACGGGGGTTCTGTGCCGGAGTCGACCGGGCCATTGATATTGTCGACCTCTCGCTCAAAAAGTATGGGGCGCCGATCTACGTTCGGCATGAAATCGTCCATAGCCGTCATGTTGTGAACTCGCTCCGTACCAAGGGCGCTGTGTTTGTGGAGGAGTTGGGAGAAGTGCCGGAAGGTTCGGTCGTGATCTTCAGTGCCCACGGGGTCGCCAAGTCTGTGTGGGACGAAGCGAATCGGCGGCGGCTGCATGTGATCGATGCCACCTGTCCGTTGGTTATCAAAGTGCACAACGAGGTCAATCGCGACTATACCCAGGGGTACGATCTCATTCTCATCGGCCATGCCGGCCACCCCGAGGTGATCGGGACGCTCGGACAGATCCCGGACAAGTTCCATCTGGTTTCTTCCGTGGAAGATGTCGAGAAGCTGCAGGTTGAGAACGCCCATGACCTTTCGTACGTGACGCAAACCACCTTGAGCGTCGATGAGTGCCGGGATATCGTCGGTGCGCTTCACAAGCGGTTCCCGCATATCAAGGGACCGCACCAGGAAGATATTTGTTACGCGACGCAGAATCGCCAGAATGCGGTGAAGGAACTCTCTTCGCTGGTGGATGTCATCTTGGTCATCGGGTCTCCCAATAGTTCGAATTCCAACCGGTTGCGGGAGCTGGGAGAGCGGTGCGGGATTGCGTCCTACTTGATCGATGCCGCATCCGACATCGATCCCGCTTGGCTTGCGAATGTGAAAGCCGTCGGGATTACCGCCGGCGCCTCGGCGCCGGAAGTACTGGTCGAAGAGGTGGTGACCTACCTCAAAACGTTTGGGCCTGCAGAGGTCGCAGATCTGACTGTGATCGAAGAAGATGTCGAGTTTCTCCTCCCCAAAGAATTGATCACCATCGAGCCCTCAAGTAAATCGGTCGGGGCTCAGGTAGGATAGCCCCGTTTCTTTCCCCGTTCCCCTCACCAACGGTTGTAGGTGTCTCCCTTGACGCCTACCACCGGCAGTATTTTTCTTTGATTTTCCCCTTGGGTCCGTGCTACACAATCAACCGTTAATCTCGTATCAGTCTTCTTGGAACGCACTACCGCAAGGGAGTTACCGATGTATTTGAAATCTCTAGAGATGGCGGGGTTTAAGTCGTTCGCGGAAGCCAAGATCGAGTTCCCGGATGGTGTCACAGCCATCGTGGGGCCGAACGGGAGCGGGAAAAGCAATGTCGTCGATGCGATTCTTTGGGTACTCGGTGAGCAGAGCACAAAGGCTCTGCGCAGCGAGAAGATGGAAGATGTCATTTTTAACGGGACCGAAATGCGAAAGCCTCTCGGCCTGTCTGAAGTGTCGCTCGTGATCAGCGGGCTGGATCGGATCACGATGGATCCCCTGTCCGGTCTGTCGAGCCAGCTTGCGGAATTCCAGGAACTCATGATCACGCGCCGCCTGTATCGTAATGGCGAGAGCGAATACCTCATCAATAAGACCGCCTGCCGGTTGAAGGATATCCGGAGCATCCTGCTGGACACCAGGGCCGGGACAAAGGGACACACCGTCATTGCGCAGGGGCAGATCGATCAGATCTTGAACGCCTCACCGCAAGACCGGCGCGAGTTGATCGAAGAAACCGCCGGCATCGTTCGCTACAAGAAACAGAAGGCCGAAGCGTTGCGCAAATTGGATGCAACGCAGCAAAATCTTTTGCGGGTGCGGGATATCGTTGCTGAGGTGAAGAAGCAGTTGAATTCCCTCGAACGCCAAGCGCGGCAGGCACGGTCCTATCAGACGTTGCACCAAGAGGCCAAGTTGCTGGAAGTTCAGTTGCTGACCAACGAATATCGCCGGTTGCGAGCCACGCTCAAGGAGGTGGAGTCGGAACTGCAGACGTTGGGAGATCATGAGTCCGAACGGACCGCCGAACTGGCGCGTTTGAATACGGAGCTGGAGCGGATCAAGCTGGCGATTGCCGCCGCGAATGAGGCGATCGGGCAACGGCGCGAGGAACTGTCGAAGGTTGAACAGCAACAGGCGCGGGCGTTGACAGCCGCCGAGGTCGAGCGTCATCGGGGAGAACTCTACGAACAGCAGCAGAGCCAGGGACGGGAAGAACTCGGACGCCTTACCCAGGAACAGCAGCAGGGTGCGGCGGAGGCTGCGGCTCTCGAAGATACGTTGGCCACGCTCGAACGTGAATGTACGGAGCGGGAGCAGGTGTTCGAGACACTCGACCGGGAGATGAAAGAGCTGGTCCATCAACGGGCCGCGGCTTTGGCTGAAGAGGAACGAGGGCGGTTGGACGTACTCAACCTGGCGGTATTGGTTGCGAATGCCGAGCAGACGCTGGAGCAATTGGCCACCCGCATCCAAGAGGCGGCGGATCGAGAAGGTAAGTTGGCTCGTGAGCGGGAAGACTTTCAGCTGCAACATGTCACGGCAACGGACAAACGCCAGGCATTCCAACAGGCTTTCCATGAGACGGAGCAGTCGATTATCGATCTGCGCCGCCGGCTGCAAGGTGTCGAAGAAGGAAGTGAGCATGCGTCAGCCGAGTTGGCTGAAGTCGACCAGTTGGTCTTTCGTCAATCGGAAGAGTTGGCCGCCGTGGACTCTCATCTCAGAGCGCTGCAAGGTGTGCTGCAGGAAGACATGGGCTACGGACGTCGAGGCGATGAAGAATCGACGGCGCTCAAAGCCTGTACTGGGGTGCACGATGCCATCGTCGAGTGGCTGGTCGTGCCTCCCGGATGGGACCGGGCGGTAGAAGCGATCTTGGGCGAACGGGTCAGGGGATGGTTCGTCGATGACCCTGCTGCCGCTTGCGAGGCGATTGAGTTTCTCAAGGGGAAA
>JANOJM010000045.1:0-10674 GCA_031418735.1 Nitrospiraceae bacterium
TTCACGTCTTCAGTTGGCGGAGAGGGTGGGATTCGAACCCACGGTCCCATTGCTGGGACGCATGCTTTCCAAGCATGTCGATTCGACCACTCTCGCACCTCTCCGCACCGATTTTGCGAGGCGGCATCTTAACACGCGGTCTGGTGACCGGCAAGGTGAGCACCATTGTGGCGGAATGGCTCCCTTCTTCACCAAATCAGCCACAGAAATGACGGACAATACCTTCACTTGACCTGTCTATCGGCCATGCTGCTGCAAAGATATGCAGTGAAATGGGCCTATCACTGTCAACGGCATCAGCCTTGCTTATTTCCGGCAACCATTGCTCCACATACGATGCTCACAGCGCATGTTTCGTAGTGATTATGATTGCTATCCATTAATGAATTCAGCTATAAGGCTAGATTCTCTAAGCCTGAATAGCCCTACGACTTTCAGCGCGTCAGCGTGTGGAGATGGAATCAGTGACATTCACTCATCTGTATGTATGGAGGATTTGGTGAAGAAGATTCTCTGTGGGTTCGTACTAGCCGTGGCTGGCTGTTTGATTGGCGAGGGATTGTCCACGGAAGCCCATGCTCAAGATGTTTCTTCAGCTACACCAGCCGCACCAACCGCCCCCGATGTCGTAACATTGAAAAATGGCAGCATCATTTACGGAGAGGTCATCGAAATGGTCGGTGGCGTCTTGCAAATCAAGACGCCTGCCAGCCCCGACAACTTGCTGAAAGTGAACTGGAACGACGTGGCCAAACTGGCCGTGAATCACCCGATCCCCTTCCATCTAAAGGAAGGGTCCATCATTATGGGGACCGCCTCAGCGGGACCGAATGGAACGTTGAATGTGCAGGCGGAACCTTTGAAAGGCACGATGGAAGTCCCGATGGGCTCCGTGACCTCCATGAATCCCGTCGTGCAACCCCCGGTCATCTACTCAGGCAGTGTAGTGGGTGCCTACTCCCAAACGACCGGAAACAGCCACTTGCGCAATGCCAGCTTGCTGGGAGATTTCGTGGCGCGGAGTGAACAGCTCCGACTCTCGATTAACGGCCGTTACGTCTACGGGGAGAACGACAATACTCTTGTGGCTCGAAACGCGCGGGGGACGATCAAGCTCGACTTCTTTCTGACCAAACGGTTCTACTGGTTCGCCTCCGCCTACTTCGAAAACGATCGGTTTCAAGACCTGAAGATGCGAACCGCCCTCGCCACCGGACCCGGCTATCAATTCATCGAACGGGGAGACTTCTCCGGCATCCTCAAAGATATGACGTTCTACTCGGAAGCCGGCGTCGCCTTCTTCAATGAAGATTTCCGTACGGCAAACGACAAGTCGAGCCTTCGCGCACGCGTGTCCATGAAATGGAATTGGCCACTCTGGGACGACCGCGTGACGCTGTACCACTACAACGAAATTTTTCCCTCCCTTCAGAATTCATCGGACTTCTTCATCACGATGGATAACGGCGTGCGATTCAAGATTTGGAACGGATTTTCGAGCGGCTTCCAAGTGACCACGCGCTATAACAACAATCCGGCGATCGGCACCGGGGATACGGACAACTTGTACCTCGCAACCCTTGGATACAGCTTCGATACGACCATGAAACGGTAGTTCCGACAGTGCCAGGTACGAATTGCAGTACACCCTCATCCTCATAAGGAGGACCTATGCTGAAAGAGTTTAAAGAGTTCGCCATGAAGGGCAACGTGCTCGACATGGCAATCGGTGTCATTATCGGCGGCGCGTTCGGGAAAATCGTCTCCTCGCTGGTCAGCGACGTGCTGATGCCGCCGATCGGCCTGCTCTTGGGAGGCGTCGACTTCACGGGCTTGTTTATCAATCTCTCTGGCGCCGCGCAGCCATCGCTTGCAGCCGCAAAAGCCGCGGGAACCCCGACGCTCAACTACGGGGTGTTTCTGCAAACCATCTTCGATTTCATCATCGTTGCGTTCGTGATCTTCATGTTCGTCAAGCAAATGAACCGGTTCAAGAGAGAAGCGCCTGCAGCGCCTGCGCCACCACCGCCAGGGCCGACCAACGAAGAGAAATTATTGATGGAAATCCGGGACGCTCTGAAAGGCCGCCAGTAGCAGGTTGCTCGAAAACTTTGTTTTGTGCGACACGGTGCTGTGATGATACGAGAGTGATAGCCACTGAATAGTCAGCAGGGTGCTCAAAAAGGCCGTCCAGCAAGGCCGCAGCGAGCGAAGAGGCGAGGCGTACGCTTCGGTACGTTGAGCCTCTGAACGATGCGAGAACGATGCTGGCGGACTTTTTCAGCATCCTGCTAGGAGCAACGAGATTTCCCACGATGCGGGAGTGGGAAGACTCATACGACCGATCACCCGCGCAATCCGGAAAGGGATCATCATCATGAAAGCATTCAAAACCGCCATCCTGGCGACAAGCTTGGCCGCTCTGGCAGGCTGCGCAAGCTTGGATAAGAGCCCTATTTGTAATCCCAGTCACCAATGGGTGGCTTGGTCAGACGTCCGGTGCAATCCCAGCACGGCACAGACGGACATGACCGACAATACAGCGAGGGATGCAGCCGCCCGAATCGCGGCTCTTGAAAAAGACCGTCAACGGTTGGCCGACGAACTGGCAGCGGCACAGAAACAGAACAGCGCGCTCAGCAGCCGCGTGAGCGATCTTGAGCGACAGCTCGCCGCCGCGAAGCAGCGCAATTCGGATCTCGAAGCGCAGCTGGCCGCGATGGGTGGTATGGCCGGTGACAAAAACAAGCTCGCCGCCGAACTGGCCGCGGCCAGACAGCGGATCGCGGATCTCGAAAAGCAGTTGGCGGATTGTGAGGCCCGCGTGGCCGATCTGCGAAGCCAACTGGATCAGAACAAGGGCAGCCTCGCAAAGGCTGAAAAGGATCTGATCAAGGCTCTGCAACCGGAAATTTCCAAGGGGACTGTGTCGGTCCAACAATCCGGCGATGCGCTCACGATCAACCTGGCCTCCAGCCTGTTGTTTGCTTCAGGGCAGGACCAGCTGAAGGCCGGCGGAACCGATGCCTTGAAGCGTGTGGGTAATGTCCTCAAAGACTTCCCGGAAAAGCAAGTGCATGTCGCGGGATACACCGATAATGTTGCGATCAAGGGGGCGCTGCTGAAGAAGTTCCCGTCCAATAAGGAACTCTCGGACGCTCGTGCCACTAGCGCCGCTCAGGCGTTGCGGGACGGCGGTGTGAGCAGCAATTTATCGGACGCAGGCCACGGGGACAGCAACCCGATCGCCAGCAACAACACGGCAGATGGGCGCGCGAAGAACCGCCGCGTTGAGGTGATCGTCAAGTAACGGCTCGATGCGCCGAAGGAGGCAGCGACAATGTCGCTGCCTCCTTCACGTTCAACAGTCTGTGATTTCATCAAAAAGGAGACATGCAATGAAGACGAGAACAAGCCTAGTAGGCACTGCCCTGTCAGTGTTTGTGATCGGTCTCACCGCTTCAGCCTGGGCCGTTGACATGGACGCCATGAAGAAGAAGGTTGAAACCGTGAAGGGTCAAGCCGAGACCGTGAAGAAAGAGGGCGGCGAGGTCAAGCAAGACGTCAAGGATATGAAAGCGCAGGATGCCATGAAAAATGCTGGAGAAACGAAGAGCGAGGGAATGAAGCTGAAGGACTCCGTCACCGGCAAGTAGCGTTTGATGTAGATTTCTTCCGTTCCAAGCCGGCGCGTTACAGACGCGCCGGCTCTCTGGTCCAGCACGTCGCAGGCACCAACTTCGTTCCTCGAAATTCCCCGCTACAATAGACTCTCCTGCAACGGTCACCCAAAGAAGAAGGGATGGAGCCGATGATCTTCCGTGCTCGCGCAACGCGCAGTCGAGGACTTCCCTCGCTCGGGCTAATGGCACGTCTCGGCGTGCCAGTGGGTGAGTGGGTGAAAAAGTTGCGCGCAGTGGAAGATCAATCAGCCCCGTTGCTGGAGAGGATAATGAGCGAGCTTGGGAGAAAGAGAAGGCAGCGACCAGGTACCCTTCTTGCTCGCAGAACGCGCAGGATGAAGGGGACGCAAGGACACCCACATTGGTCCTGTGCTCCCAGAACGCACGTCCTGAGAAGGGCCTTGTTCGACGGCCGCACGTAGACCAACATGGGTGCCCTTCCAAGAAAGAGAAACAAGCAAGCTTGGAAGGGTCATTAATGCGCGCGGTAAAGGGCAGTCTCGGCCACTCCTCCGAAGAAAGACATTAAGAATTGAACGACTCTCGTTTAGTTGCCTCACTCGTCTTGCCCATCCGCCTGTCTCGCGTCACGGTCACCGATCGAGCTCATCTGAACATGCAGGGCAGGGTCAAGCTACGATCCCAGTGGCTCTGCCGACCTGTAGTCATCATCACCTGGGCCGCCGCGATTAGGCGGAATTCTATAGGCCAAGCTCAGACAGCCCAGGGTGATTGTCGGGTCGGCGACCAATGGGCCAGAAATACTTTCGATCCTTCTCTGAGATTGGGGCGTCGTTGATGCTCGCGATACGTCGGCGCATGAGGCCATTGTCGTCGAATTCCCAATTCTCGTTCCCGTACGACCGAAACCAGTTGCCTGAGTCATCGTGCCACTCATATGCAAAGCGAACGGCGATTCGGTTACCTTGCCAGGCCCACAGTTCTTTGATTAAGCGGTAGTCCAACTCTTTGTTCCACTTGCGAGTTAAGAACCGAACAATTGCCTCCCGGCCGGCCAGGAATTCCGAACGGTTTCTCCACAGGCTGTCAGGTGTGTACGCGAGCGAAATCCTATGAGGGTCACGAGTATTCCACACGTCCTCGGCCATTCGAACCTTCTGGCCCGCGGATTCAACATCGAATGGAGGAAATGGACGCCTAGGCTGTTCAAGGGTGCTCACGATGATGACCTCCTTACGTTGTTCTCACATACGCGGGCGGTAGAACATGACTTCACCGCGCACATCGAACTACCGTCCCTCTTCCATCTGCCCCCTTGCAGGCAGACCGGCAAGAGGGGCGTTCGTAGCCTGGTCAACCTTGGCCGCCAGGCTTCAGATTGCGACCGAGGAATTCGCGTATCAGCTTCGCGATCTCGTGGCCGTGTGTCTCCAAGGCGAAGTGCCCGGTATCGAACAGGTGCACCTCTGCGTTCGGAATGTCGCGTCTGTAGGGGGCGGCACCGGCTGCAACAAAGATGGCGTCGTTCTTCCCCCATACGACCAGCGTCGCCGGCTTGTGCTCGCGGAAGTAAGCCTGCCACTGGGGGTACAGCGGGATGTTCGTGCGATAGTCGTAGAACAAATCGAGCTGAATCTCCGCGTTACCCGGTCGGTCGAGGAATGTTTGGTCCATCGTCCATGTATCTGGGCTGACCAGCGATGCGTCCTTGACGCCGTTTGTGTACTGCCACTTCGTGGCCGCAAGAGAAGTCAACCACCGGATTGCTTCACGCTCGGTCGATCCTCCCGTGCCCCAATAGGCCTTGATGGGATCCCAGAACTGTTCGAGGCCCTCATTATAGGCGTTGCCGTTCTGCACAATAAGCGCGGTCACTCGCTCTGGATTCTTCGACGCTAGGCGGAAGCCGACAGGTGCTCCATAATCCATCACGTACAAGGCATAGCGGCTCACCCCAAGTTGGCGGATCAACTTGTCCACCACCTGGGCGTAGTTATCGAAGGTGTAGGCGAACTTCAACCGGTCGGGCATCCCACTCTGGCCAAAACCAGGGTAGTCGGGAGCAATGACACGGTACTTGTCGGCCAATTGAGGGATGAGATTTCGGAACATATGCGACGATGTCGGGAAACCGTGAAGCAGCACAACGACGGGAGCGTCCTTCGGCCCCGCCTCACGATAGAATACATCCACGCCATCAACCTTGACGGTGTGGTACGTCACGCGAGTCGGATTCGATTGTTCCGTCGTTTGCGCTGACACCGATATCTCCATGGTCAGGAGCATCAGGCCCAACAACAGGAGTGATACAATTCGTCGGCCCTGCTTCGCCTGCGGATATCGATGTAATCGCCCTTGGATATTCATGATTTTCCACTCCGTATGATTGATCGGTCTTACTGCAGATTTGAGAATCAATGTGGGAGCGAATGGCATTGACCATCCGCTCCCACGCGGCATCACGCGTGATTAACCGTGGTAGTAGCGCTCTTTGACGATCTTGCCGTCCCGCCAGTCAGTCTTGACAACTTGTTCGAGACTGATGGTTTCCCCGTTTTTCAATTTCAACGTCAGCACCGCGTCATAGAAACTGGTGTTTCCCACGACGGCCACAGCACCGATGGCATAGCTGATAAACGCCGCCACTCCAATCGTCTCCCTGAATTTGTCCAGTCTTTCAATGGAGGCTTGCTTGCCCACGATGGGCGGCTGATTGCCTTCCTGTGTGACGACCGAATCCGCAAAGTAGATCTTCTGACCTTCGGTCATTTGACCCTCCTTCAGAATGCCCAACATTTCTTGCAATGTTTCGCTCACCTGCTTGCTCATGATGATTTCTCCCTCTATGCCTTGCGGCGGTTTAAAGTGTGAAAGCCAGAAACTCCCACACAAGTGATGGTAGAAAACTGGTCTCTCTAAGCGCGGGCAGCCTCGCATTCACGGTGCCGGGCTAACTCAACTGTGTCGCCGACTCGAATGTCCCCGCCCCGGATCACAAAACAATTCAAGGCGAGTGTGCCCTCGAATCTCCGCACGATGTCTGTCAGCACCTGACGGTCTTGTTTCAGGCTGTCGGGATCGAACGTCGTCATGATGCAACGCCCTCTGAGATCCTGTATTCCGATGACGACGTTTCCGATGTGCAAACATTGCCCGGGCCATGAGCGTTCAGCCAGACCCTCGACCCCGCCGATCACTAGGTTAGGTCTGAGCCGCCGACCGTCACGCCCGAATGCCGTGATCGCTCCATCCGTCGCCACCAACAACGGCAATACATCAAAACGGTCGCTGGAATCATCGCGTACCAGCTTGGCACCTGGGCCCACGATATCCACAACATCTGTGCGGACCTTGGGATCACCCCATAGCAGGCCATCGACCACAGGCTCGCCTGATTCATTGAGCGTGGCATGGTGACCGAGCAGCCGATGGTGCGTTCTGGACGTGATGACATGACCATCCTCATTCTCCACATGCACGACGCGATCTCCCTCGATGCCGAGTGGCCCGATACGCGCGTGATTCAACGGTTCACCGGCCATCGACTTGACCGGATATCGCCATATCTGTGCAACTTTCATGGCATGAACTCCTTCGATAGAAAGGGAGGCCTTCTCATGGCGAAAGCCTTTATGGTTTCACTGCACGCAGTTGTGCTTCGAGCTCGGCAATCCGGCTCTTCAACGGACCCACATACTCTTCAACCTCTTCCGCCGAGTACCGTGGCGTGATGTACTTCGGACAATTCCAGTCGAATGAGACGACGTCGATGAAGACCAGCCGCTCCACCGCCTGCTGCATTTTTGGATCAGTGATCTGCGTAACAAGTTCCGGATGTTCACGAGCATCCTCGACGCGGGCATGGCCAAGAATCTTCAAGCGTGCTCGGTTCTGGTAGTCCATGAGAAACAGCGCCACACGGTCGTTCACTGAGACGTTGCCGGTCGTGAGCAGCTGTCGGTTCCCTTTGTAGTCCGCGAAGGCCAGCGTCGTCTCATCGATCACCCGCAAAAATCCCTGAGGCCCGCCGCGATGCTGAATGTAGGGCCACCCGTTTTCGCTGATTGAACCTAAATAGAAACTGTCCCGAGCTGCGATGAATTCAGCTTCTGCCTGGCTCAGGGGGTCTCGTTCGGGAGCGCCTGCGATGTGACCCGCCCTCCCGTAATACTGTTTCTGCGCACGGCACACTGATTCTGTAAACGTCAGATCGAGATACTTTGCTGCCATCGCTCCCCTCCCTATGCCTTCGGCTCAGAACACAACCGTATTCCATCCTTCTGCAACGTAACGACGGAGGCTCAAGAGTCCCGCTGTTCCGGCTAGTGCATGGTCTTTCACGATCGGCACGCCGCAGGCCTTGACGCTTTCTGTTGCCCCGAAGACCTCTGCACAGCCGCACGAAGCACCTTGCACGACATCACGCACCGCGTTGTAGAGGCCATTGGCCGGATGAGAGAGCTTGGTCAGCTCGCCTGGCCAACGAGTGCCGGCTCCGTTAAAGACCACCGCAACTTCGTCACCCTTCTGCTTACATTCCGCTGCAAGGGCCAGCGCATTAAAGACTCGTCCAAGGGCTTCTTCAGAACCACTCTTTGGATCGGACAGAATAATGATGGCGGTTTTCATGGGTTCTCCTTGGATTGAATGTTTTCCACAAAATTGTGGCTGTCTGTTCGGCTCTGCTGTTTGCATTGCACTGGTCATTACATTCACTTGTTATGGCAAGGCCGATGCCACGTCCCATGACGATCAGTGAAGTGAGATAAACTCTTGACGAGACAAGGAGTTGTTGAACTATTTGCAGTAAGACGAATCAGAACGAAAGAGAGACGCCTCCACGAGATGTCGTGGCGCTACGATATATCGTGGGAGTGGGACGTTGGATTGATTGCTATGAGGTGGAATGAGATTTCTTGATGTCCAGCTTCTGCATACGTGACCGGAGCGTGTTGGGGTGGAGGCCAAGCCGGGTGGCAGCGCCCTGTTTCCCTTCGATAACCCAACTCACATCGTGCAGAACGCGAAGGATATGCGCTCGCTCGACTTCTTCCAGGGAATCGGCGACCGGAATCAGCGGGGCTGAACTCCCGTGTAGCAGCACGTCGTCGATCTGAAGCAGCGGTCCTTTTGCGAGGATCGTAGCCCGTTCGATGACATTTTCTAATTCCCGAATGTTGCCGGGCCAGAAATATTTCATGAGGCGGTCCATCGTCGCTTGTGATACCCCGTCAATCTTCTTGCCTATCTTGGTTGAGAACTTGGCAACAAATCGATTGACCAAGAGAGGGATATCCGACGCACGAGCGGACAGCGGCGGCACCTCGATCGGAAACACATTCAGCCGGTACAGAAGATCGGCCCGGAAGGAGCCAGCCTTCACCGCCGCATGAAGATCACGATTCGTCGCAGCCATGACCCGCACATTGACTTTGGTCGAATGACCGCTCCCGACGCGCTCGACCTCTCGCTCCTGCAACACCCGCAAGAGCTTGACCTGTGCGTCCAGCGGCAATTCTCCGACTTCATCCAGGAAGATGGTCCCGCCGTCCGCCAATTCAAACCGTCCGATACGGCGCTGTACTGCCCCAGTGAACGATCCCTTCTCATGGCCGAAGAGCTCGCTCTCGACCAGATTCGCCGGGATCGCTCCGCAATTCACCTTCACGAGCGAGCGAGCCTTGCGCGGGCTCAGGTTATGAATGGCTCTCGCAATCAATTCCTTGCCTGTCCCAGTATCGCCCCGAATGAGGACGGTCGAATCCGTGGGCGCAACCTGTTCGATCTGCCGGAGCACGGCCATGATGCTCTGACTTTCGCCGATAATCTCTTCAAAATTGTGCTGGGACTTGATCTCTTCGCGAAGGTACAGGTTCTCAGCCTCCAGTCGATTCTTGAGCTGTTCCACCTCTGTAAAGAGTTGCGCGTTCTTGATCGCAATGGCTGCTTGATTGGCAAAGACCGCCAACCGCTCGAATTCCTCTTCACTCAGCGGCCGCCGCCCGAACATCGCGATGACGCCAAGCAGCTCCCAGCGGAACTTCAACGGATAACCGGCAAAGGAGCGGAGCCCGTTGTCTTTCATCCACTGTTTGTTCGGGAGCCGGTCGTCGCCGAGTATGTCATTCGTGTACATCGATCCAAAACCTTGGGCGATCTTTCCGATCTTGAGCGCCCCCAGAGGGATGCGGCGATACTCCCCGTTGAGATTGCTGTAGAGCCCCGCGCTTGCCTCAAGGTGCAGGCAGCGATTCCGATTCATACAGTCCGCCGCTTTGTAACAATTGGCGCAGAGGTCGCCCGGGCCCAAGAGCCAGATGCGGGCGAAGGCGCCATCGAGTTCGTCGACAAGTCCTTGTGTGATGGTGGTCAGAACGGTTTGCAGATCCAGACTCGACGCCATCTGGAGCGTGATCCGCTCCAACACGGCGGGAGATTGGGAGGAAGGAAGCGAAGAAGAAGGCGAACTGTCCATCGTGCGATCTCCAAACCGGCCCTTGTCCGGCCCGGAGGACGATAAGTCCCTGATAGAGGATTGTCAATCAACAGACTGTTGAGACAGGCCGCTAGCTTTCTGAAAGAGTAAATCTACCCTTTACTACGCGCATCGGACGATCGATTTCCCGCTTCTTACCCATATCCAGCGAGGCGACTGGTATGGTCTCCATTGCGCGCATCAAGCGACCACCGCTTCATTGTGGGGGGCTCTGCGAGCACAGAGACTATGCCAGCGGTCTCGCCATCTCCCTCCAAGCTTGCTCGTTATCTCTCAGGGATGGGGGCTGATGGATCTTCCACTGCGCGCGTCCAACGAGGGGAGTCTTCGACCGCGCGTTGCGCGAGCACTCGGAATTGCCATACCCCGTCTTTTTCTTCAATCCCCTTTCCTAGCTTGGTTTCAAACATTTAACGCAACGAGGTGATTAATGACCTCCGTTGGTTTCTGCCACTGTAGCACGGCGCGGGGACGGTCATTCAGCTCTCGCTGTACCCGCTTGATTTCCCGCGTCGAAACCTTGTCAAATTCCGT
>JANOJM010000046.1:0-9119 GCA_031418735.1 Nitrospiraceae bacterium
CATCGAAACCACGCTGCTTATCTCTGCGCCAATGCTGGGACTTGCCTTAGTCGTGGGCCTTGCTGTCAGTGTGGTACAGGCCATGACGCAATTGAACGAAATGACGCTGACGTTCGTGCCGAAAGTGGTGGGCGTATTCGCCGTGATTCTTATGTTTCTGCCCTGGATGATGGGCGTACTTACGTCGTTTATGACGCAGCTATTTTTGAACATCCCCAACTATGTGCACTAACTCGGCATTGATGCAATCGATCACGGGAGAACTATGACGACGGCGCCATCACTCCATCTTCTCCTGCCTGAATTCCAGTCGTTTCTGGTCCTGGTGTCCCGTATCGGAGGCATCGTTGCGGCATTTCCAATGTTGGGCGGGCGGACGATTCCGGCTCAAATAAAAATTGCGCTTGTCGTGATGCTGGGGATCGCTCTCACGCCGCTCATTCGGCTTCCGCCGTTGTCACAAGACACGATTGAAATGACGGCCGGGCTTGCGAGTGAACTGCTCATCGGTCTGGTGATCGGATTGGCTGTCCGATTGATGTTTGCCGCGCTCGAAGTGGCCGGCGATCTGATTGGAATACAGATTGGATTCGGCGCGGTGCAGCTGTTGGATCCCATGACCTCTCAACAGTCGTCGCTGATCAACGAGTACTTTCGAATCGTCGCTTCGCTGGTGTTCCTTTCAGTGAATGCACACATGATCGTGGTGGCTGCTATCGTGTCGAGTTTCGACACCATCCCGCCACTCGGTGCCAGGCTCGCTCCCGCTCTCGGCGAGGAAGTGCTCCAGCTGACTCAGCATATGTTTCTGGTCGCCTTGAAGCTGGCGGCGCCGGTGCTCGTCGCCATGGTCCTCATCAATCTTTTGCTGGCGATGTTGGGGCGAGCCGTCGCACAGATCAATGTCTTTGTTTTGAGCTTTCCCCTGACGATCGCGGGGGGACTACTGGTCTTAGGGCTGGCATTACCCTACACCGTCGCGCTGTTTGAACGGGAATTTATCGGATTACACGACACGATTGAGAGGCTGCTGAGGATACTCGGACATGGCTGAAGGTAACGACAACAAGACAGAACCGGCGACTGAGAAAAAGAAAGCGGATGCCCGCAAGGACGGCAACATTGCGGTGAGCCGGGATGTGACCACTGCGGCCCTCCTCTTGTCCGGCATCGGGCTATTGGCGCTGTTCGCCGGTCCCGGCATCCATCAGTTGACCGAAATCACCCGAGTGGGTCTCTCACGGTCGTTCGATCGTGTGGTCCATGCCAGCTTGACGATCGAGCAGCTTCACACCTTGGTCATTGAGGTAGGGTCTACGAGCCTGTTACTCCTGCTGCCGATACTTGGCGGGTTGGCGCTCGTCGGTGCGGGGGCCACGCTCGCTCAGACAGGATTGCTGTGGAAATCCTCCCTTCCGTTCGACATCGGCCGATTGAACCCGATCAAGGGGTTCGGCCGCATCGTGAGCATCAGGTCTGTCGCGGAGCTCATCAAATCGCTGCTCAAGATTGGGATTATTGGCGGCATCGGCGCTTTTGTCCTCTGGCAGGATCTTCCACGTCTTCCAGAGATGGTGGACTATGACGTATGGGGGCTTCTGACGGTCATGGGGTGGCTGACGTTGAAAACCGCAGCCATCATCGTGGGGGCCATCTCCGTGGTTGCGGGGGCGGACTTTCTCTATCAACGGTGGGAGTGGGAGCGGTCCCTGCGGATGACCGTTCAAGAGGTAAAAGAAGAACATCGTGACTCAGAGGGCGACCCGATACTCAAGAGCCGGGTGCGAAGTGTTCAGCGGGACATGATGCGAAAACGCATGATGGCGGCCGTGCCGGGAGCGGACGTGGTCGTGACAAACCCGACGCACCTTGCCGTCGCGCTCAAATACGATCAGACGCGTATGTCCGCGCCCATCGTCGTCGCGAAGGGCGCCGGCCATCTCGCGGAACGGATTCGTGCAGTGGCCCGGCAGCATGGGGTGGCCGTCGTCGAGAATAAATTCGTGGCCCGGACCCTCTATAAACTCGTCGATATCGGTAAGGCGATTCCCGCCGATCTCTACCGTGCGGTGGCGGAGATTCTTGCCTTTGTGTTCCGTGCGCGAGGACTTACGTCTGAACGGGTGGTCAGGTAAAGGGTAAGTGATAAGGGGTAAGGGGTAAGGAAGTATGGCATCAGAGTCCAACACCAACACATTGTCCCCCGCATCGTTCATCAAGCACCCGGACATTCTGGTATCGGTCGGCGTGGTGGGCGTCATCATGCTGATGATCCTGCCGCTTCCACGGTTTTTGCTGGATCTCCTGCTGGCCTTTAACATCACGCTGTCGGTGATCATCTTACTCGTGGGGTTGCAAGTTCGACGTCCGATCGAGTTCTCGGCCTTTCCATCCATTCTCCTCATCGTGACCCTGTTCCGCTTGTCGCTCAACATTGCGTCGACGCGGCTGATTCTTCTGCACGGCAATGAAGGGGCAGGTGCAGCGGGCGAGGTGATTCGGGCATTCGGCAATTTTGTCGTGGGCGGAAACTACACGGTCGGTCTCGTCGTATTCTCGATCCTGGTCGTCATCAACTTCGTGGTCGTGACCAAAGGCGCCGGTCGAGTCGCCGAAGTGGCGGCCCGGTTTACCTTGGACGCGATGCCGGGCAAACAGATGAGTATCGATGCCGACTTGAATGCCGGGTTGATCAACGAAACGGAAGCAAGGCGGCGGCGGCGTGAGATCTCAGAAGAAGCCGACTTCTACGGTTCCATGGACGGCGCCAGCAAGTTTGTCCGTGGCGATGCCGTCGCGGCGATCATCATTGTCCTGGTCAACATCATCGGTGGGCTGACGATCGGCATCTTGCAACAGGGCATGAGTCCCGGATTGGCCGCGCAGACCTATACGCTCTTGACGGTCGGTGAAGGGCTGGTTGCGCAGATTCCCGCGTTGTTCATCTCAACGGCCGCCGGCATTGTGGTGACGCGCGCTGCAGCGGATGCCGATCTCGGGAGTCAGATTACGCGGCAGATGCTGCTGTCACCCAAAGCCGTCGGCACGGCTGCCGGGATCTTGCTGGCACTCGGAGTCGTTCCCGGTTTACCCCATCTGGCGTTTCTCGGGTTGGGGGCAGCCGCGGCTTGGTTTGCCTATCGGTTGTCGCAGGAGGAAAAGAAGCCCGGCGAGCCGGCGCCCGTTTCCTCGGCGCCTCAAGTGGAAAGCGCCACACCGCAGTTGGCTCCGCTCGATTTGATGGAAGTCCAAGTCGGGTACGGGCTCATCGGGTTAGTGGAAGGCAAGCATGGGACCGCGTTGCTCGATCGAATCAAGGGTCTCAGAAAACAGTTCGCGGATACGATGGGATTTCTTTTGCCGCCCATTCATATTCGCGACAATCTGCAACTGCGCCCCAACGAGTATGCCGTCATGCTCAAAGGCGTGGAACTGACGAAGGCCGATGTGTTGCCGGGGCATGTGATGGCCATCGATCCTGGCACCGCCCAGCGGGGCCTTATTCATGGTGTGGCCACAAAGGAACCGGCGTTCGGATTGTCTGCGCTGTGGGTGCCGGAGAGCATGCGCGACCAAGCGCAACTGGCCGGCTATACCGTCGTAGATGCCAGTTCGGCCATTGCCACCCATTTGTCTGAAATTATTAAACGCCATGGGCATGAATTGTTGGGCCGGCAGGAGGTGCAATCGCTGCTCGACGAGGTGGCGAAAGTCCATCCCAAACTGGTTGAAGAGTTGATTCCCACCTTACTCCCGCTGGGAACGGTGGTCCGTGTCCTCGGCAACTTGCTGCGCGAAGGCATTCTGATCCGCGATCTTCGATCGATCATCGAAGCCCTGGCCGACCACGCGGGCATCACCAAAGATCCCGAGCTGCTCACAGAGATGGCGCGGCAGGCGTTGGGCCGGACGATTACGCGTCAGTACCAGGCTCCGGACGGCACGTTGCCTGTGATCACGCTCGATCCGAGGCTCGATCGATCCTTGAGCGAGCAGGCTTCCTCGATCCCCCAAGGAGGCAACTTGAATCTAGATCCAGGGCTCTCCCACACATTGCTGGCGGCGATGAAGCAAGCGGTGGAACGTGTCGCCGCGCGTGGCCATCAGCCAGTGTTGCTCTGTTCACCGGCGCTCCGTCGCCATATCCGACGATTGACCGATCGGATACTGCACGCCGTGCCGGTGGTGGGATTCAACGAACTCGATTCGATGGTCCGACTCCAGTCGCTGGATACCATCAAGCTGGACGGCGAAACCCTTCTACCGTGAGGTGAATGATGAAGATGAAAGTCTTTCATGCCGACACCATGCATGACGCCATCCGCGCCATTAAGGAGGAGTTGGGCCCGGATGCCCTCATCCTCTCCACGAAGCGGGTGAAGCGGGGGAGTTTGCCCTTCTCGATTTTCGGTCGATCGCTCTTGGAGGTGACCGCTGCGACCGATTCGACCGCCGACCAGGCGGCCTCCGATCAGCAGGCGATTCCCCAGGCCACGCAGGATGATGCCCGTCAGGTCGAGCGTCAGCAGGAGCCGGCTTCTGCGTTTCAGAATACGTTGAGTTCATTGCTTTACTCCAATAGTCCACCTGAGTCCGGAGTAGAGAAGGTCAGAATTGCGGCGCCGGCCACGAAACCGGCGCCACAATCGGCCACACAGTGGCGCTTTCGCCATCTCAAGCATGAACTTCTCGATCTGCAGCAGCAGCTCACATCCTCGTTGCCCGATGAATCACAGACAGCGGGATTGAGCTTCCCTGCGCCTCTGGCACGAGCCTGCCGTCTGTTGGTGACGCAGGGATTACGACCCGCAACTGCCGAAGAGATCTGCCTCGCGCTTCGCCGCCGTCTTTCACCGGAGTCTCTCCAATCGGACAGCGAGATTCAGGACGGATTGCACCGTCTCTGCATGGAACGGATTCGAGTGAGCGGGCCTTTGCTGACTGCCGAGGACGAGTACAAGGTCGCCATGTTTATTGGACCGAGCGGGGCCGGTAAGACCACGGCCATCGTGAAACTCGCGGCCCACTACCGGCTTCAAGAAAACAGATCGGTCGCCCTGATCACGCTTGACACCTGTCGCATGGCCGCCGTTGAACAGCTCCGCACCTATGCGCATGTTTTGGGCGTTCCTCTCGAAACGGCTCAGACCACGGCTGAAGTGGTCGAAGGCATTCGCCGTCATCGCCAGGCCAGCCTGATTCTGATCGACACGCCGGGGCTCGGCCCCCATGAGACGGCGCAGCTCATGAATCTTGCCGGCCTGAAAGACTCGTACGGATCGATTGAGACGCATCTGGTCTTATCCGCCACCACGCGGATGCAGGATCTCCGTCGCACTGTGGCGAGGTACACAGCCTGTGCGCCTTCTCGGTTGCTCTTTACCAAGCTGGACGAGACGGAGGAATACGGCAATCTTTTCGAACTGGCGTATCAAACCACATTGCCCCTGTCCTATTGGAGTAATGGCCAGCGGGTACCGGAAGATTTCGAGCCGGCGGAATCGGCGCGGTTGGCAGACCTGTTACTCGATAGGGGCTCAGCCCGTTTCACACCATCAGGCCTCTCGTCATCTATTGGACGCGACTCGGTTGTATCCATAGGCGGAACGACGCCACAACACGTGCAGTAGGGAGACTCCGCACATGAAGAACATGCTCAGTGAACAGGAGACAGCGATGCCGGCAATGGCTCAAGGGAGCCTATGCACCCGCGTGATCGCCGTGACCAGCGGGAAGGGTGGGGTGGGGAAAACGAATGTGGTCGCTAACCTCGCAGTGGGGCTTGCGCGAGCCGGAAAACGGGTGCTGGTGCTGGATGCGGACTTGGGCCTGGGCAATATCGATGTGCTGTTGGGATTGGTGCCCCGGTATACGCTGGAGGATGTGCTGTGCGGATCACGCCCACTGTCCGACATCATCATCCAAGGTCCGGCTGGAATCCAGGTGTTGCCGGCCGGTTCCGGCCTGCCGCAACTCACCACCTTGACCGACACACAGCAACTCATCTTACAGACTGAGTTGGAGCGGGTTACTGACAATGTGGAGGTGCTGTTGATCGATACCGGGGCCGGCATATCTCCCAACGTCACCTATTTTGCCGCCGCAGCTCAGGAGACTATCGTGGTCATCTCGCCGGAGCCGACGTCATTGACCGACGCCTATGCGCTGATGAAGGTGTTATGCCGCCAGCATCGTGAACACCGGTTTAAAGTGTTGGTCAACATGGTGAAAAGTCAGCGTGATGCGACTCAGACCTTCCGCAAGCTCGATGTCGCAGCGGAGCGTTTTCTGAACATCAGCCTTGAATACCTGGGGTTCATTCCACTCGACGATTATCTGCCGATGGCCGTCATCGAGCAGAAGGCAGTCATGGAACGCTTTCCCTCATCAGCTGCCAGCCGGGCCTTTGTCGAGTTGGCGAAAAAGGTTGCTGAGTGGCCCGAGCCTCAGCTGCCGAAGAGTACTGTGCAGTTTCTGTGGCAGCAATTGATTCCCATGAACTAGCCATCTCTGACCCAAGCAAGACGGGTGAGATTGGCGTGAAAAGCGCGACTGGCGAGACCAGAAGTTCGAAGTTCAGGGTTCGAAATTCAGAAAACATCAAACCTCGGACCTCGAACTGTCGACCGTCACGCGAGGCTCGTTTTTCACGTTTGTGCGCGAAACTTTTTTTGTGAATATAGAAGGCCAAGCGATTATGAGCAATGTAGCGACGCAGCGAAGCCTGCAGATAGACTCAGCATCGGACTCGCAACGCGAACTGGTTATCAAAGAGTTCGCGCATGTGGTGAAGGCGATGGCCTATCGCCTGGCCTACCGTCTTCCCGCCTATATGGATGCGGAGGATCTTGTGTCGGTCGGCATCATCGGTTTGATGGATGCGATGGATAAGTACGACCCGAATCGTGAAGCGAAGTTCAAGACCTATGCGGAGTTCCGTGTTCGGGGCGCCATGTTGGATGAGATTCGCTCAATGGATTGGATCCCCCGGTCGGTTCACGAACGCGTCTCCTTGTTGCAACGCGCACATACCAAATTGTTGAACCGGCTCGGACGCCCTCCGACAGATGAGGAAGTCGCGGTAGAGATGAAGCTGTCTCCAGCCGAATTGGATGATTTTCTTGTACGATCCCAGGGAGCCGTCCTGGTCAGCTTGGATGACTTCAATCTACGTGAGCCGGATGGGCCAAAAATTCTCGACATGCTTGCCGATACGCATCACCCCGACCCCCTGGCAAACATTCTTAACGATCGGGAACGAGGGCGGGTGGCCGATGCAATCCAACAATTGCCGGAGAAGGAACGGCTCGTGCTCACGCTGTATTATTTTGAAGAATTGACGATGAAGGAAATCGGGAGAATTCTCAAAGTCACCGAGTCTCGCGTCTGTCAGATCCATACCCAAGCGATTCTTCACCTCAAGGGGAAGCTCGTAGTGCTGCAATGAGCAGTGATGGAAGCCAGGCCACCCCCGAGCCTCTAGCCCCGTGCCTCTTGCCTGGACATTGCCGTTTCCGACCAGCGATTTTCTTCCCACTCCGGCAATCTTTTCCTAGCCCTATATAACCAGTCCATCTTGCACTGCCAATGATTGAAGAATTTCCATGGATGTAGACGATGCCATCGCGCTGTATTTACAGCGCCTGGACCAGCAGGATGATCGTTCGACTTGCAGGACTTTATCCCATGGAGTGATGGCATGCATGTTGCGATGTGACGTAGTCGAGCAGTTTAACTTGGAAGAGCACACATGAACCGAGCTGTCTATCCCATCCTTTCCGGCGCCTTGGCGCAAGAACGGCAGATGCAGGTCTTTGCCAATAATATGGCGAATGTCAATACAGCCGGATTTAAACAGGACGACCAGGGGTTTAAATCCGTCATGGCGCGCGCGCAAGTTGGCGTGCCGTCCTTCACGCATTCAGCCGGTTTCGGTTCGCAGATCGGCGTCATTCCTCCAGGCCCGGCCGAGCGAGTCTTCGCGGCTCCCAGTGCCGTGCATACATCATTTGAGGCTGGCCGGCTCAGAATCACCGGGAATCCTCTCGATACAGCCATCCAGGGAAGCGGATTTTTCGAGATCAAGACTCCGCAAGGCCTTCGCTATACCAGGAGCGGTATGTTCTCGCTGGACTCTCAGCGCCGCTTGGTCACGAATCTGGGATATCCGGTGATGGGCACGAAGGGGGAAATCAAGGTCCCGCCAGGCACAGTTCAGGTGGGTACGCAAGGGGGAATCGATGTCGATGGACGTCCGGTTGCGACGCTCAAAATCATGGATTTCCCCACGGACCATATGCCTCAGAAGCATTTAGAAGGACTGTTCGCCTCCGACTCCGCTCAACCGGCGAAGAATCCGCAAGTGCAGGGTGGGCATGTCGAAGAGTCGAACGTGAACTCAATCGGTGAGATGGTGAAGATGATCCAGGGCATGCGGAATTATGAGTCGTCGCAGAAACTGATTCAGACGTTGGATCATATGGCGGAAATCTCGATTCAAAGTCTTGGGCGAGTGTTATAAACCAGCGGGCTAGAGGCTATGGGCGAGAGGCGAGAGGACTGAAGGTTGATATTGATTGCCTCTAGCCTATTGCCTCGTGCCTCGCGCCCAACTGACCGGAGGGAAGTATGATCAGAGCAATGTGGACGGCGGCCACCGGAATGACCGCCCAACAGATCAATGTCGACACGATTGCCCACAATCTGGCGAACGTCAATACGAACTCGTTTAAGCGCAGTCGCGCGGAGTTCGCGGATTTGCTGTATCAGGTTCAACGTATGCCCGGCACCAATGCGTCGAACGTCGGGGTGTTTCCCGTCGGCATTCAGATCGGAGCGGGAGTTCGTCCCGTGACGGTGGCCAAGGAATGGATGCAGGGAAACATGCGGCAGACCAACAATGAATTGGACTTGGGGATCGATGGCCCCGGATTTTTCCAAGTCTCGCGGCCCGATGGGACGGTCATGTACTCCCGCAACGGCTCCTTCAAGCGTGACAACGTCGGAAATCTCGTGACCGGAGACGGCGATCTCCTCAATCCCGTCATCACGATCCCGTCAGGGGCGTTGAAACTCGACATCGGCCAAGACGGCACCGTATCCGTATTGCTCCCCGGCGT
>JANOJM010000047.1:0-1964 GCA_031418735.1 Nitrospiraceae bacterium
GCGGAGAAGATTTTGACCATTCGACCAGAGATCAAAGTGCTCTACATGTCGGGGTATCCGGACCATCCGGTGTTTGAACAGGGCGGCGTGAGTCGCCAGGTCGGGTTCTTGCCAAAGCCCTTCTCTCCTCCTGCGCTAGCGCAAAAAGTGCGTGAAGTTCTGGACAGTGTGAAAGTCGCCTAGCAGGACGCTGAAAAAGTTCGCCAGCGTCGTTCTCGGTTCATCGAAATCCTCAACGTACCCGAGAGGGTACGCCTCCGGTTTCGACTCGCCTGCGGCCTTGCTGGACGGCCTTTTTGAGCATCCTGCGGAAGCGTTTTCATCCGGTTATTCCAGCCAGATCGCTTGATCTTCAGCCTCGGTTCCGTTTATCGTGGCTGCACGATGCGTGAAACGTTAGACGTGAAACGAAGGGTGCGATATACCGGTTGAGCGTGAGATGACAAACCAAGGACGAGAAGTCGATATCGGACAGTATCGGATTGAACGAGAGCCGTTCTACGCGGAGGTTCGTGGCGAGATTGGTTTGTTCACGATTGCGGCAAACAGCAAGATGCCGGTTATGCTCAAGGGGCCGACCGGTTGCGGGAAAACCCGATTCATCCAGCATATGGCCTACCGGCTTGGCCGTCCTTTGATCACGGTGGCCTGTCACGAGGATCTCACCGCTTCCGATCTCGTAGGACGGTATCTGCTCAAGGGCCAAGAGACCGTCTGGGTCGATGGGCCGCTGACGCTTGGCGTGAAGCATGGCGCGATCGTCTATTTGGATGAAATCGTCGAGGCGCGGAAAGATACGACGGTCATTATCCATCCCCTGAGCGACGATCGCCGCTTTCTGCCGATCGAAAAGAAAGGCCAGATTCTCGAAGCGGCCGACGACTTCCTCCTGGTGATTTCCTATAACCCCGGTTATCAGAGCGTGCTCAAGGACTTGAAACAAAGCACGAAGCAGCGTTTCATGGCGATTGAGTTTGACTATCCGGCGCCTGACATCGAAACCACCGTGGTTGAGCGGGAAGCGGGAGTCAGCCGTGACCTTGCCGCCAGCTTGGTGAAACTCGGCGGAAAGGTGCGGAACCTCAAGAACCATGGGTTGGAAGAAGGGGTCAGCACCAGATTGTTGATTTATGCCGGGACACTCATTCGGCAGGGCGTAGCCACCGACCGAGCCTGCGACGTCGCGATTGCCCGTCCGATCACCGACGACCCCGATATGCAGCGCAGCATTCTGGAATTGGTAAAAGCCATCTTCTGAAATTGGGCAAGTGGCGCGGGGCTAGAGGCGAGAGGTATAACGTCTCCGGACGGTTGCCTCTCGCCCCTTGCCTCTAGCCCCTTGCCCCTGGCGGACCACGCTCAACCTCGTCATAGATGAAGCCGGCAATTGTGCAGGACACCAACGATGGCGCGATTCTCACCGTTCATATCCAACCGAAAGCTTCCACTACAGAGTGCGTGGGCATTCACGGCGATGCGTTGAAGAATCGTGTGGCAGCCCCACCAGTCGATGGCGCAGCCAATGATGCATTGATTCGGTTTCTCGCGCGGACGTTGTCTCTCCCGCTCGCTGCTGTGTGCATTGAGTCCGGGACCGGCGGACGGCATAAACGTGTGCGACTACGAGGAGTCACGGCAGAACGCGTCTTCGCCCGCCTCATGCAGAAAGGACCGGTGACAGAATGACACGCTCTATCGCGTACCTTGTCTGTGGAATGTTCCTCCTCAGCGCCTGTTCCAGCGCCCGTCCTGTTCTGTACCCCAATGAACATATGCAGTCGGTGGGGAAAGAGGCAGCGACACAGGATATCGAAGATTGTAAAAAGTTGGCCGAATCGGCAGGGGCTGAGGAAGGCAGTGGGAAGGCCGGTCGTGTCGCGACCGGCACCGTAGTGGGTGGCGGAGTCGGAGCGGCAGCCGGGGCGGTCGGTGGCGCCATCTCAGGCGCGGTGGGCCGTGGTTCC
>JANOJM010000048.1:0-6267 GCA_031418735.1 Nitrospiraceae bacterium
GAATGTATGCGCCGCATAGTCGGTCCAAATACGGGTAAATTTCTTTTCGATGATATTCGCCGCAATCGCCATCTTCTGGTTAGGCGTCGGCCAGGCCGCATGGGCATTTTTCCCCATCGATAAGCAGGCCTCCGGCTTACGTGTCTTGGCATCCATGAACAGCACGTGGCCGCTCAGAAATGAGAGGATCACATGACTCTGGTCCTTATTGAAGAACAACATATGCGGACGCCGGACCGGTTTCTTGGTTGCCGCTTCGCAAAATGCGTTGATCTCGCCGGAGAGATCGATGGTCACGGCCGGTTTCGCCGCGGCAGGATTTGCCGCCAGCGCTGCACCATCATAGATATGGAGAAAGCCGCCGCTTTCTTTCGCCGTATCGGATTGATCCGTCAGCCACACTTCATAGGCAGAGGCCGGAGCGATGCCCCCGGTTCCCACTCCAGCCCAAACCGGGGCACTCGCCACGATGGCAAGAGTAAGACGAAACAGACCTCTGCGCACCGAACCGTGAATTGTCATCATTGGCCTCCTTCAACAGACGTGACAGGCGTGAATTCCATCGCTAGCTAACAGACAATGACCTTCATACTCGTAGAATTGGCTATAGGGTATGTGGATTTTTTTGACAGGTCAATGGCTGGCTCTGGCTACGGAAAAAGAATTTCGGCAAAGCAGAACGTCACAGGCTTGCGAGTCTGAGGCAACCCTGACCTGTCTGGTTCATCTGGTTGCTTTTGTCTGTCTGATCGATTCAGGCAATCTGGTTAGTCTCGCTCAACCCCAAATCAGACAAGACCCGGCAAACCAGATAACAGTCTGCTTCAGCTGGAGAGCGTGTTCGGTGTGGGGTGGCACTTTACGAAACGGGGCAGGACGTATGGCATCACTGCAAGATGTGAGTTACATAGCCCGTTTCTCAATTTCTTCTGTCGGGGTCAAATCAGTCCTTCGAGTCAGACCCCGCGGAGCAGGACGGCGACGTTCCACTTCTTCGCTGGCCTGACGCGTTTTCATATAGATGATTCTTGCGCCAGGCTTGAATGTGAGGTAGTACCAGACCCATTCCGACATCACCCGCACCCGACTGCGGAACTCGATCAGTAAAAAGACATGCACCACACACCAGAGCAACCAGGCAGACAGGCCGGATAGGCGCAAGAGGCCGATCTGCGCTACGGCCTGTGCACGCCCGATAGTCGCCAGCATGCCTCGATCCGCGTAGACAAACGGCCGGCGCTGATCAGGCGCAGTCTCTTCACGAATGAGCTTCGCGACATAGCGGCCTTGCTGCACGGCGACGGGAGCGATTCCCGGCAGAGGATTCCCGTCTGGATCGGCACAATGCGCGGCATCGCCGATAATAAAAATCCAAGGATCTTCTGGAATCGTCAGATCCTGTTGAACCTTGACCCGACCGGACCCATCCTGGGGAAGCCCGAGTGAAGCCAGCAGTGGCGAAGCCTTATTGCCTGCCGCCCAAATGATATGCGTGGATCGAACGAATTCATTCCCGACCATCAGCCCATCGGCACGGATTTCACTCACCCGGCTGTTGAGCTTGACCGTCACGCCCTTGCGCTCGAGCGCAGCCGCCGCTTTCGCCGACAGATCGGGGCTGAACCCTGGTAGAACGCGAGAGCCGCCTTCCACGAGCAGAATGGCAAGATCATTGAGGCGCAAGTTCGGAAAATCCGGCCCCATGGCCTTCCGCCCGATCTCCGCCAGCGAGCCAGCCAACTCCACGCCGGTAGGCCCTCCCCCCACGATCACGAAGGTGAGTCGCTCTCCTGTCCCGATGGCCATGCGTCGGCGTTCAGCCTCCTCAAACGCCAGCAGCATCTTCTCGCGAAGGTAGACGGCATCGGCGAGGGTCTTGAGTCCTGGCGCAGACTCTTCCCACCCGTCGTGCCCAAAATACGAGTGCCGCGATCCCGGTGCCACGATAAGGACGTCGAATGCAATCGGTCTGCTGTCCCGCAATCGTATGAGACGCGCCGCACGATCGATGGATAAGACTTCATCCATGACGACGCGAACATGTGGATGCCGCCGAAAGATCGTGCGTAACGGCCAGGCAATATCGCCAGGAGACAGCGCGGACGTGGCCACCTGGTACAACAACGGTTGAAACAGATGATGATTGGTGCGGTCGATCAGTACCACGTCGGCATCGTGCACCGATTGCGCCGCCGTCAGGCCTCCGAACCCACCCCCGATGATGACAACCTGTTTATGCGACATGAACGTGACCTCTAGCCCACATTTCTCACGACGACGTCTACTCCAACCGCCGATATGCCACGCGCCGCGAAGCGCGGTGCCGCTGTCATCCTGTCTAATACTTGTACGCCTAGCTTGACTCTAGCCGAACCTCATGAGATTCGCCCGAAAAATCTATCTCCCCGCTCGACTTCCCTGCCTCCTGAAACTCCAAAATAGTGCTCCCTAATTTCATCTCCATACGTATCGGCTTAAGTGTTGAAATACTGGAACTCACTTGAAAAGATGCAAAGATCGCGACGGATAACCAAGAGAAAGTTGCAACCGGAAGGCTATGACCAAGTGGTTGAAAGGACATGAAACGTTAGACGTGAGTCGTTAGGGCGTGCAAGGGGGAAGACGTTCCGTCGCGCCGCGCAATAGTGTCAACCAGAAGTAGCAGGACGCCGCGCACCGAAACAGGAGTAATGAGGATTCGCTTCCGGAAAAGTACAATGCCCTCGTTTCCCGACCTCGGCCGTCGAACGATGGTATTGCTGCTCCCTCCAAAATCGCTCCTTAACTGTCTTCAGGAATAGGGCCTAATCAAGCTTCCACTGCGCGCGTCCAACGAGGGGAGTCTTCGACCGCGCGTTGCGCGAGCACGGAAGATCATCAGGCGCCAGCCCCTCCTCTGCTGGCGCCTTCGAGGAAGAAAATTCTGCTGCTTGAACGGGCCGACTACTTTCGGAGACTTGGGAACGGTGTGTAAAGCCAGGCGCACCAGGGCCTCTTTCACTAGAGGCCCTGGTGGCCGTGAAGGTGACTGAGCGCAGCCCTATTCCACTTCAACAATAATGGTGTGGGTAGCCGTGACAAGATCGTGGTCCTTTGTGGCGCCGGTCACAGTGATCTTGTGATCCCCCTTGCTCAGCCCCTTGAACATCCCGGAAAAACCCTTCTGATACTGACCGTCCAGGTACACATGGGCATGCGTCGCTTGGGAGCCCTTGGTCAGCTCGTACTTCAACTCAAAACTGTCGTCGACCTCATCCCCCTCCTTGGGAGATGTGATCACAATCTTCGAACCGTCATCGATCGGTGGTTTGGCTGGTTTGTCCGCTGCAAAGACCGAGACCCCAGCGAGCACGCCGGCTAACACGATCCCTAATCCCATGAACCAGATACGTCCCATCATCTGCATCGCGCCCCCCCCTTGTTCGAGCCAACTAAATGGACACTACACCTTGTCATCGCCTGCGGGCTATCTGCTTGTCGGATTTTCCATCGCTCTCCGGTGAAGAATATCTGGCAATCTACTGCTCAAGATTGCCCCAGTCAATCCGCATGTGAGCGAATCGAAGCGCTTCCTATCTTCTCTCTTGTGCACAGAAGCTCAGCTAAGCTGCCCATCTCACCTCTATTTAACGAACTGTCTGAAAATTAAAGGGAATGGGGCAATACAGTCTCCAGTTGATCTTGTTGACCAATTTGTTAGATGATAATGGGCTCGGCTACGGTATCGAATAATGGGGGTGGGTATCATGACCAAGGAACAAGCGGCTGCGTTACGCGAGAAGTGGGAAGAAGGGGAAAATCCACCTTGCAGGCATCTGCACCTGGAATTGGAACACAACAACGACGATTATTTGACGGATAACTATCACTGTACTGCCTGCGGTGAATTGGTTGCCGCCAATACCCGAGATCCTTTTCAAGTCATCTGACCCAGACCAGTTCATAAACCCTTGCATTCTTGTACACTGGTCGGCAAGCGATGGCATAGCTTTCAAGCACCTTCTGGTACTCAGAACCAAGTAGCCCGGGGTTGCGAATCTCAATGGCATAGCGAAAGTCCTACCGCCTATGCTCTCCCAGCCTCTCTATCTGCCTAGGTAACCGCTCTTTTCCTCATCTTGTGGCTAGCGTGATCCGATCGTCTGTGCTATAGACCGCATCGGGTCTCGTCGAACCACCTCGAAAGATACAAGCACGATGCCGGCTTCTATTGATGTCACCTTCATCGTTTTCTCCACCCTCGTCATTCTGAGCGTTTTGACGATCAAGCTCTCGAATCGCTTTGGCATCCCCTCACTGGTCTTGTTCCTCGGCATCGGCATGTTGGCAGGATCCGACGGTATCGGCGGCATCGCCTTCGACAATCCGTCTCTGGTGCGATCGCTGGGTATCACTGCGCTTGTCTTGATTCTCTTTTCTGGTGGATTGGACACAGAGTGGACGGCGATACGCCCCATCGTGTGGCAGGGGCTGTCGCTCTCGACGATCGGGGTTCTGATCACTGCGCTGCTCATCGGAATGTTTGTCGCCTGGGTCCAGGGGTTCTCATTCCTGGAGGGCCTCTTGCTTGGCGCAATCGTGTCGTCCACCGATGCTGCGGCCGTCTTCATGGTGCTACGGGCGCGGAGGACCAAGATCCCCAGGCGATTGATCCAATTGCTTGAATTTGAATCGGGCAGCAACGATCCGATGGCCGTCGTGCTGACGATCGCGCTGATTCGACTGTTGATGGAACCCTCGACCTCCTTTGGAGAGCTTGTCCTATTCTTTGTGATGCAAATGGGCGTAGGAACGGCGATCGGCATTGCGATGGGCGAGATCATGCGACGATCGTTCAATGCGCTCGACTTAGAGTTGGAAGGCATTTATCCGGTACTGTCGGTGGCGCTGGCGCTGCTGACCTACGGCCTGACCGACTACCTGGACGGGAGTGGATTTCTTGCCGTATACCTGGCGGGGCTCGTCATGGCGAGAAAACCGTTTACTCACCAGCAGAGCGTCTTACGTTTTCACGATGGGCTGGCCTGGCTGATGCAGGTCACCATGTTTTTGGCGCTGGGGCTACAAGTATATCCAACAAGGCTCGTGCCCATCGCCGGGGTAGGCATCCTGATTTCCCTCTTTCTGATCTTCGTCGCCCGCCCTGCGAGTGTCCACGCGGCGCTGGCGTTTTCGCCGATGTCCTTGCGAGAACAGACTCTTGTGGCCTGGGCAGGGCTTCGTGGGGCCGTGCCGATCATCTTGGCTACGTTTCCCTTAGTGGCCGGAATTGAAAAGGCAGACTTGATCTTCAACATGGTGTTCTTTATTGCGCTGACGTCCGTCGTCATGCAGGGGACGGCGATTCCGTTGCTTACGCGAATGTTAAAGATCGGAAGCCCACCATCGAGTGACATTCGATCCGGCCCACAGCATAATCCGCCGGCGCCCCCAAAACCGATGCCGTAATTCTCTGCAGACTGGACGGTCAACAAATAACAACAGGCTGCCCGGACATTACGTGAGGTAGTTCAGGAGAAGGACTGGAAACGGTTAATGAAACCCAGCGCACCAGGGCCTCTTTCACAAGAAGCCCTGGTGGCCTTGAAGCTGGCCGGTCCTGCTCTATTGCACGTCGACAGTGATGCTATGGCTAGCCGTGACAGGATCGTGGTCCTTTGTGGCGCCGGTCACAGTGACCTTGTGCGTCCCCTTGCTCAAGCCCTTCAGCGTTCCAGAAAAGCCCTTCTGGTACTGATCGTCCACATACGCATGGACATGCGTACCTACGGAGCCCTTAGTCAACTCGTACTTCACCTCGAAGGTGTCACTAACCTTATCCCCGTCCTTGGGAGAGGTAATTACCAACTTCGACCCGTCCGCTACCGGTGCAGCCGCTGGTTTATCCCCTGCGAATACTGGCCCCACGCTGAGGCAGCCCGCCAACGCGATCCCTAATCCCATAAACCCGATACGTCTCATCATCTGCATCACGACCTCCTTAGTTTGAACCAGCTGAATGGACACTGCCGCCTACCTCCCCTTCCGGATATCCTCTCGTCTGACAACCAACCGTTCTCCGGTAGAGAATACATGAGTATTTTACTTTTCAGGATAGCCTCAGTCAATCCGCACCTACGCGCATCAAGCGGTATAGATGCTCCCTCCAAGCTTGCTCGTTCTCTCACTAGGGATGGAGGCTGATTGATCTTCCACTGCGCACAGCTTTCTCACCCGCCCACCCACTGGCACGCCAAGACGTGCCACTAACCCGAGCGAGGGCCTCCT
>JANOJM010000049.1:0-2087 GCA_031418735.1 Nitrospiraceae bacterium
AGGCAACTATACTTCGTTCATCAAGATCCGCGCAGAACGGGATGCGCAGCGTGAGGCTGCCGCAGGGCGCCAGGCAAAAGAGGTCGCGCGGGTCCAAACCTTTGTGGATCGATTCCGCTACCAAGCGAACAAAGCCAGCCAGGTTCAATCGCGCATCAAGGCGCTTGAGAAGGTCAAGATGATCGAGATTAAGCGCGACCCCAAGCGGGTGAAGTTCAAGTTTCCCCTCCCGGCAGCAAGCGGTCGGCAGGTCCTGGAACTCGACGGCGCGGCAAAGCGTTACGGAGAAAAGGTGGTGTATGAGCGAGTGGATTGTTCGGTCGAACGGGGCCAGCGCATCGCGCTGGTGGGAGAAAACGGCGCAGGGAAAAGCACGTTATTGAAAATGCTGGCCGGAGTGTTGGAGCCGGATAAAGGCAAGCGAACGGTCGGCCACGGTGTCACCCTGCACTACTTCGCCCAACACCAGGCCGAAACCCTGAACCCCGAACATACCATTCTTGACTCGCTCTCAGAAGTGTCCAACCAAGCGGAAACGAACTTTCTCCGTGGCATTGCCGGGGCCTTTCTCTTCACCGGTGACGATCAAAAGAAACCGATCAAGGCATTGAGCGGAGGGGAACGCAATCGCGTCGCGCTCGCACGGATGCTGGTTGAGCCGGCCAATACTCTGTTGCTAGACGAGCCGACCAACCATCTCGACCCGGCATCGGTCGATATGCTCACCGATGCGCTCTCGGACTTCCCCGGCACGATCATCTTTATTTCCCATGACCCCACCTTTCTGACCAGAGTCTGCACGCGCATTATTGAAATCGAAGAGGGCAAGGCCCGAAGCTTCTCCGGCGACTATGAGTACTATTTGTGGAAGAAAGCCCAGGAAGTCGAATCCATCAAAGAATCGAGTGACGACTTGAAGGGAGTGAATCGCGAGAAGGAAGTCGGACCGACCAGGGCCATGGCGTCGCAAGCCCCATCGAAATCCTCAGCCGGAGATCGTCGTGATTTGAGCAAAACTCAGGCTCGACTGGAAAAACAGGTCGCCCGAGCTGAGGCTGAGATCGCTGACTTCGAAACGAAAATCAAAACGCGGGATCTCGAGCTGGCCAACCCCGCACTTTACAAAGATGAATCCACCAAGTGGAGCACGCTGCAGATAGAGTATGACGGATGGAAGAAGGACCTTGTGCGGCTCACGTCCAAGTGGGAAACGCTCTCGGCCGAATTGGAAGAGGTGAAACAGAAGTTGACGGCGTTCGCGTAAAAAGTCGCGGGACAGGCAAGCCTAGCGGGAAAAGCGAGACACGCCCATCAGAAGAGTTTGCTCGTCGCGCCTGTCACGCACTCAGCAGGATGCTCAAAAAGGCCGTCAGCAAGGCCGCAGCGAGTGAAGACCGGAGGCGTACCCTCTGGGGTACGTTGAGGATCTGAACGATGCGAGAACGCTGCTGGCGGTCTTTTTCAGCGTCCTGCTAGATGGAGGATTTGACGGTTTCTTCAAGGTAATAATACAGCCAGCGGTTCTTCTCTTTTGTCACCAGCTCATCCCAGATCACACCGATCAGAAACCCCTTCTCCCACGGCTTCATCCAGGCAACTTTCCCATCGAGTTTTTCCATCTGCTCCGCGCGATCCGAATCGAGAAAGGCCAACGATACCGTCACCGGCTGGGCCATCGCCAGCTTCTCTTTCGTGTGCAACCCTGCGCCGACTTTATTGACGTTATCCAACACGGCTGTAATCGCTTTGGCCCCGCTCTTCGGTGAAATCAACGCGGAACCGACCAAAGTCGCCCGAACAAACTTGCGCCGTTCGTTCGTCACCGCTATCGAGGCAACCGATTTTGAACTCTGCCGTTTCATAAGACTAAGTATAACCGATTAGAAATCTTTGTCCACCACTCTCTGGGGCCCCATTAGGTGTCTTTAGGCCGGTAGTAACGGCGTCCCTTGAGCGATTCCGGGAGGTGCTCCTGCACCTTGGCCTGAGGATCGTCGTGAACATAGCGATAGCCTTTCCCGTACCCAAGCCCCTTCATCATCGAAGTCACGGCATTCCGCAAATGCAGCGGAACCCCAAGATTTCCA
>JANOJM010000050.1:0-1710 GCA_031418735.1 Nitrospiraceae bacterium
CCTCAAAGACCTCTATCAGACCGACGGCATCGCCGATACCGTCAACTTCGACCACATCAAGCGGCACTACTACATCACCCACGACGACATCAATCCAACCCGTATCGTCCCTCTTGGTCCCGACCAAGATCTGACCACTCCCCACGGCCGCGAACATCTAGCAGGAAGCTAAAAAAGTCCGCCAGCTTCCTGAAGGTTAAGGCTACGGCGAGGTTGAGAAAACAAGACCTTAATCTTCGCTCTACCTTGACCTCAGCCTGCTTCAGCCCGACCTTCAGTCTAGGAGCCTGTCCTATTGTGTCCTTTCAATAGGGAACGGATTACTACTATGATGCGGGGCCACGATCACAGCACAGGTCGAGCTCTGCATAGGGTACAATTCATTTTTAGCTGAAAGCCAATCCCCTCATGTCCATCCAGTGGTTCCCCGGTCACATGAATACGGCGCGCAAAGAAGCGGCCAAGACGATGGAGGTGATCGATGTCATCGTCGAAGTGCTGGATGCCCGCATACCGAACGCCAGCTGCAATCCGCTGATCGAAGAGCTGCGCCTGGCCCGCCAGCGTCCTAGCCTGAAAGTGCTCAACAAAGCCGATCTCGCCGATCCCACCGTCACACAGGCTTGGCTCGATCGGTATAACCGGCACCCGGGCGTCAGCGCTGTGGCTCTTTCTTGTCATCATGCGGGCGATGCCGCGAAGGTGCCTCAGCTCTGTCAGCCACTCGCTCTGCATCGCAACAGCAGCGCAAAGCCGTTGCGCATGCTGATTATGGGAGTCCCTAACGTCGGAAAATCGACACTGATGAATATGCTCCTCAAACGCCGCATCGCTCGTGTGGGCGATGAACCAGCCGTGACCAAAGTTCAGCAGCGTCACAAACTGAACGACCACATGGCCATCACCGATTCACCCGGGCTCTTGTGGGGGACCATCAAAGACCCTCATGTGGGGCTCCTACTCGCCACGGTCAACGCCATAGGGCACAAGGTCGTCGATGACGAAGCCGTCGCAGAATTTCTCGCCGCCATCCTGCTTGCGCGCTATCCTGCCCGACTCACGGCTCGCTACGGCTTTGCGGTGGAGGGTCTAACAAGTACCGGTGTGATCGACGCGATCGGCAAAAAGCGTGGCTGTCTGCTGACTAGGAGCGGAGGCGGGATAGACCGGGACAAAGCGGCAAGGATTCTCTTGTCTGACTACCGCAACGGCACACTCGGCCGCACCAGCCTCGAGATACCGGATAGACGGGCAGAAGAACAGCCCGGTATGGGCAGTTCATCTGGTGCATAGGTTTGTTTCGTCTATTTCATTCCCTGAACAAGACAAACCAAACAAACCAGAGGCCGGCGCCTCCCTCACAATCCGACTCTAATGAAGTCGATGTATCCTCGTTCGACGTCCGTACTCATAAGCTCTACCTGCACCTTGTCTCCAACGTCGAGGCCACGCTCGCCTGTCACCAATCTCCCTTCAACCGGCGGCTCAAGAAGCCGGACCCACGTACCTCTGTCCGACGCGCCCGTTACGATGGCGTCGAAACGCTGTCCAATCCGTGACTCAAGCAATAACGCGGCGGCGGATTTGCGGAGCTGGCGCTCGACTTTTTCCGCGCCGCTCTCTTTCTCGGTACAGTGGTCGGCCAGATACTTCAGTTCTTCCGGATGGTACGGCGTTGATGCACTGGTCAGCGCCGCTTTGATCAGCCGC
>JANOJM010000051.1:0-4114 GCA_031418735.1 Nitrospiraceae bacterium
CGTTGCAAAGCCGGCGGCGCGAGGGCAATTCCTCTTGGTCCTGCTGGCTTTTTGTTGCCTAGGGTATGCCTTTGCAGACAAAGATTTCTCCGTGCTCTATGTCGCAGCCACATCGAACTCCCAGCTCCCGCTGCATTATCGCCTCGCAGCCATTTGGGGTGCGCATGAGGGCTCGTTGCTTCTCTGGATGTTCATCCTCAGCATCTGGATGGTCGCTGTCTCTTTCTTCTCCACCCACCTGCCGGATGCGATGCGTGCGCGCATCTTGGGCGTCATGGGCCTCGTCAGTGTGGGATTTCTTTTATTCATGTTGACCGTCTCCAATCCGTTCGAGCGGTTGATACCTGCCGCACTCGATGGGCGCGATCTGAATCCTCTGTTACAAGACCCCGGCATGGTGATCCATCCGCCGATGCTGTACATGGGGTACGTGGGGTTCTCCGTGGCGTTTTCTTTTGCGATCGCCGCGCTTTTGGGGGGCACCCTGGATGCGGCTTGGGCACGCTGGTCTCGCCCCTGGACTACAGTCGCCTGGTGTTTTATGACCGTGGGAGTTGCGATGGGGAGTGGCTGGGCTTATTACGAGTTGGGATGGGGTGGCTGGTGGTTCTGGGATCCGGTCGAAAATGCCTCTTTCATGCCCTGGCTGGCCGGCACCGCTTTAATGCACTCGCTGGCGGTTACCGATAAACGAGGCGGCTTCAAAGCCTGGAGCGTGCTGCTCGCGATTATGGCGTTCTCGCTCAGTTTGCTCGGAACTTTCTTGGTCCGATCAGGCGTGTTGACTTCAGTGCATGCGTTTGCCACCGATCCAAAGCGGGGTCTGTTTATTCTTATATTCCTGGCAATAGTGATCGGCGGCTCTCTGGTCCTGTACGCCTGGCGGGCGCCTCGTGTTGGACTGGGCGGGGGCTTCGCCCTGATCTCGCGCGAAGGAATGTTACTGGCGAACAATGTGTTGTTGGTGGCGGCTTTGGGCTCAGTGCTCCTGGGGACACTGTATCCCTTGTTCTTGGATGCGCTGGACCTTGGCAAAATCTCGGTCGGCCCTCCGTACTTCGACACAGTCTTTCTTCCCCTGATGACCCCCGCCATATTTTTGATGGGGATCGGGCCGCTGGCTCAATGGAAACAGGCGAGCCTGCCGGCCTTGGCCATCCGCCTGCGTTGGGCCTTCGGCGTCAGCCTGGCGACTGCCGTGGCAGTGCCGTGGCTTATGGGCCAATGGACACCGCTGATCAGTCTGGGACTTCTACTAGCGTTCTGGATTCTGGCGACGATCCTGGTGGATTTGCGGGAACGGCTGCTCCAGGCCGAGGGCGGCAGCATAGGGGGCCGCGTTGTTGCATTGCCCCGCGCCTACTGGGGCATGGTCGTGGCCCACTGTGGCGTGGCCCTGTTCATCCTTGGCGTGACCATGGTGAAGGGTTTCGAAGTGGAGCAGGATGTCCGGATGAATGTCGGCGAGACGGCGACGCTCGGCGGATACACGTTTCGTTTTGATGGAACCCAGCAAGTGAATGGCCCGAACTATGTCGCGGCGCGGGGGACGTTTCAGGTGAGTCATGACGGCCGAGAGGTGACGGTCATGTATCCGGAGAAACGCCGCTACTTCGTGCAGAACCAGACGATGACCGAAGCCGCGATCTCGCCGGGGTTGCTGCGTGATCTGTATGTGTCGTTGGGCGAGCCGCTCGAAGGTGGAGCCTGGAGTGTGCGGCTCTACCACAAGCCATTCATCGATTGGATTTGGGGAGGCTGTTTGGTCATGGCCGCGGGTGGCATTCTGGCCGTCAGCGATCGGCGCTATCGGTTGGCCTGGCGGCGGAAAGAGGCTGCGGTGCCGGTCCCGGCTCAGATGGCACGCCCGACCGTCTCATGAACCGGTTTCTCGTCCCGTTTGGGCTCTTCATCGTCGTGGTCGGTTTTCTTGCAGTTGGGCTGACGCTCAATCCGCGTGAGTTGCCGTCTCCCTTGGTTGGGAAGGCGGCGCCTGAGTTTTCGCTACAGCAGCTCCATGATCCCGAAAAAGTGATTTCGTCGAATGATCTTAAGGGTAAGGTCTGGCTGCTCAATTTTTGGGCGTCTTGGTGCGGGGGCTGTAAGGAAGAGCATCCGGTGCTCATCCGTATCGCACAATCCGGGGAGGTGCCCATCTATGGTATGGACTATAAGGATCAACGGAGTGAGGCTCTGGCATGGTTGAAGGAGTGGGGCAACCCCTACCAGATCGTTGCGGTCGATGAGCCGGGGCGTGTCGGTATTAATTACGGGGTCTACGGAGTGCCGGAAACCTACGTGATCGATAAGGCGGGGGTGATCCGTTACAAACAGATCGGCCCGATACGTGAGGACATCTTGGAGAAAAAGATTTTACCCCTGGTCAGGGAGTTGCAGAAGCAATGAGATGGCTCTGGATATTTATCCTGCTCCTTCCTGGCCTCGCCGTGGCGTACGAGGCCCAGCCCCTCGCGGCAAATCCGCAGGCTGAGGCGCGGTTGAAAGCCCTCGCCGTCGAGCTGCGTTGCCTGGTCTGTCAGAACCAGACGTTGGCGGACTCGAATGCACCGTTGGCCGAGGACTTGCGCCGAGAAGTAAGGGAAATGATCGCCAAAGATATGAGTGACAAGGAGATTATCGATTTTCTCGTCACTCGTTACGGAGACTTCGTCTTATACCGACCGCCCTGGAAGCTCACGACCACATTGCTCTGGCTGGGGCCGTTCCTCTTATTGGGAGTTGGCGCAACGGGATTAGTGTTTGCGCTACGCAGGAGACAGAAAAAGGTTACCGACGTGACATTGTCGGAAGCTGAGCATAACCGTGTCGCAAAACTGCTTTCCGAAGGAGTTCATCGCCCTTGACCATCATATTTTGGCTGATCGCATCGAGCATGACCCTTCTCATCCTCGTTCTCCTGTTGTGGCCACTGCTGAAACGCACAGTTGCCGTAACGGGAGAGCAGGAAAAGACGTTATCTATTTTCCGGCAGCAGTTCGCTGAACTAGCGCAAGATCGCGCCAACGGTGTGCTCACCGACGAATTGTATGAGCAGGCGCGGCGTGAGCTCGAACGCCGTGTGCTGGAGGAAACAGGCAGCACAGAGACGACGCCCACAAGGGCACCACGCCAGGTAAGTAGTCGTCCGGTTGCGATTGCACTGGCCATCATTGTTCCCGTTGTCAGCGGGTTGCTCTATTGGGAATTGGGGAATCCACTTGCCATGACGCAGCCAACCGCTGCTTCGTTGTCTGCGCAAGGGGGGCCAGAAGGTGCGCATTCGTCTGGTGACGCACTGGAAGGATTGGTCGAGCGACTCAAGCAGAAAATGGCGAAGAATCCGAATGATGGCGTGGGATGGGGGCTGCTCGCGCGTTCATACGTGGGGCTGGGGCGCTACGCCGAGGCTGCTTCGATTTACGAGAAAGCTGTGACTTTAATCCCTGATGACGCCCAGTTACTTGCCGACTATGCCGATACCTTGGGTGTCGTCCATGGCCGCAAGTTGGAGGGCAAGCCCGAAGTCCTGATTCAGCAGGCATTGAAAATCGATCCACGCAATGTGAAGGCGCTGATGCTGGCAGGGACTGTGGCGTTCACCCGAAAAAACTTTGCTCGTGCAGCGAAGGACTGGGAGCAAGCTCGTGCAAACCTTCCTGCGGACGTAGATCCGGAGATGACACAGCAACTGACGGCTGCTATCGAAGAGGCCCGGAGCCAACTCGGTGGTGGCCAAAGCATGATGTCTGGGCTTACGGAGCCTGCGGCGCCGGCTCGGCCAACCGGGCAGGCGTCGGGGCAGCCGCGCGTGATCAAGGGCACGGTGGCGATGGCGCCCAGCTTGGCCGGCAAGGGATCACCGACGGATACATTGTTTGTCTTTGCCCGCGAAATGAATGGACCACCCATGCCGGTGTCGATCGTGCGGGCGACGAGGAAAGATCTCCCCTTCACGTTTCAGCTCGATGACTCAACCAGCCCGATGCCGTCCAGAAAACTCTCCAGCGCAGGACCTGTCGTGATTGTCGCTCGTCTGTCAAAGTCGGGCCAGGCCATGCCGCAAAGCGGAGACCTGGAGGGGACGAGCCAGCCGATACAGTCTGGGGGAGAGGGG
>JANOJM010000052.1:0-4641 GCA_031418735.1 Nitrospiraceae bacterium
ATACCGGCCGAGCCGACTAGTTGATAGGGAAATACTGGAAGGTTGAGGCTCAGGCTGGATGAAGAATGCTCTGATCTTCGCTCAACCTCGACCTTGGCCTGCTGAGCGAAGCCGACCGATTACCCGACAGTTGGAAAGAGCGCCTTCAGCTGCATCGCCAAGCCAATGTCCCCGCTGATCTTGATACGTCCAGACATGGCAGCCGCCGGCCCGCTGAGCTGCCCAGTCAGAACCTTGAGGCAATCCTCTCCTGCCATCGAGAGCACAACCTGAGGGTCTGCATGCAGCCCCTCTGCAATCTGACAGGCCCCCTCCCGGATCGTGAGAATATACTGCCCGCCCTGCGCGCCGCTCAGGTCGAATTGATAGACCGCATCGAGATCTTCGGCAGCATATGAATCGAGCCGATCTGGGAGAATCTGAAAAAACTCTTTGATCGTGGTGGGGTTCATAGTGTGTGGGAAGGCGAGGGCTGTTCGGATCGATACCGGGAGCCGCGATACCGCGGCCCCCGGTCACTTCCTAATATCGGAGCGTGACCGTCGCGGTACTGCGACGCGCGCCGAAAAAATCTTTGGAGAACGCCTCGACAACGGCAGGGTCATAGCCCTTGCAGCTAAAAATGTCGAGGTAAGCGTTGTTCGTATCGTTCGCAAAATGGCCGCTGATTAACGAGGTGGAGATCAGCTGCACCATGGAATAGCCGGCCACGCGGCCTGAGCCAAAATCGACGACCAGGCACTCGCCAAAGCGTTTCATGTCGATGAGCTCGCACAGCTCAGTAACATAGCGGCGGATATGGTCGGCATTGCGGATCAGGTCGGGGTTACAATCTTGAAGGTCGAGAGCGGTACAGAGTCCCCACGCTTTTCCCTCACCCACCATCTCCTGGGGGGCAATGGAATCAGCTACTGGGGACTCGGGTGGAAAGATTGCGGTCTCTGAATCAATCGGGCTACTCATAAGGTTATACACCTTTCTGTTAGGAGAGTGAAAAAACTGTGACGATGGACTGCTGTGTCGGACTATACCACGAAAATTTTCATATGAGCGAGGATGGAGAAACTTTTTTTCACACCTGGCGGCTCAGGGACTACTCGACCGATTGACAAGGTTCTCAGCGGTCGGAGAGAATGCCGCACATGGCCAATGTCACTTCATCTATCCCGCCTCCACCTTCAGCTGATCTCCCCGATCGCCTCTGCACCTGGTGCCGGGTAGCGATGAAGAAGCGCCTCGTCGGTGGCAAGCAATTCGTCCACTACACCTGCCCGAAATGTGTCTTCCAGCACACAACCAGGCTTGGCCAGAAACCACCCAGCCCCGCACATTAACCCGGTCGGTCTGGTTCATTTGGTCTATTTGGTTTGTTTTGTTCATTTAGTTGGTCTGGTTTAACCAAACAAACGAAACAAACCAGAAGAACCAAATAAACCAGATAGACCAAATGAACAAGACCAGCTACCGGCGGGAAAAGCTGGTCTGTACGCGATCGTCGAAGATATGGGCCAGTCGTTCCCGGTCCTCCGGACTGATCGAAGTGATCCTCGATCCGAACTTAGGGGAACGCACGTGAACGACTTCCAAACCACAAGTTAGCGTTCTCCCTTGCTCAAGCTCGATCACGAGTTGAAGCGCATCGCCGCTCTTCACAAACATGCGGCTTTCGATCCGGACACCTGTTTCGCTCACATCCAGAACCTTGCACGGCGCCGAGAGAGACCCTCGCTGCAGGCGGCCGGCCCGGTTTACTTCAACACGAGACCCTTTTCGCTTGAATCCCATCGCGCCGCCCTCCTGTTCTCAGAAGCATAGCAAGCGGCAGGACAACTCCAAAGGAAAATGCCATATAGCGTTAGAGTTTTCCTTCTACGAGCGAGCGCACCTGCTCCATACGTTTGCGATTGACTCCCAGATCGCCGTAGCCGGTGCGGGAGGCGGAGCGGAAGTGGATGGTCTTGGCCTCGTCGTCGAGCAAAAACTCGACATCGTCAACGAAGCGAAACAACAGGCTGGTGGCCTCGTAGTGGAGATAGGTCTCATCCTCCTCGACAAGCTTCATCCGCGGCGTGGAACGGAGAGCTTCCTTCAATGCCTCCTTCGCCTCCGCCCGCGATTTGCGATAGCGAAAGGGGGCAATCGAATGGCCCTCGTCTTGGGCCTGGGTCGAGACGCAGTTGGGGCTGGAGGGGCACGATCCTAATGCACGAGGGTTCATATCACACCTGGTAACGCCTTACTGGCCCGCATTATTCATGACATTTCATCGCGAAATCGCTGAGCCGCGTCGCGAGACTGGCACGCGGAGTCCTAAGGACCTGAGGCGTACTCATGCAGTACGTTGAAGGTCCGAGGGACGAGTCCGCCAGCCGAAGGCTCGTCGTAGCAGCGGATCGGTGATTGTAGCAGAAGTGTTCATGAATAATGAGGACTAGGGAAGGACACTCACAATGTCGCGCAACCAGATCTCACAAATCAACACCGCATCTGGCGGAATGAGATCCCTTCTTGTTCCTCAAGCAGCTTGAGCCCGCTTAAACCATTTCATTGGATTAATACAGAAACGTTCTGGGTGTCGCCCCTGTCTCTCCCCGCTCAACCACCTCAACAGACACTTGCCCGACAACCCGGCCGTCTTCGGTTTCGACGTCTACCCGCCAGTCCCCCGGATCGAGCCGTTGCTTGAACGTGTAGGCACGGTAGCCACCTTCACGGCCGCCGGCAATCTTGATCGGAATCTTGTCGGCGTGGATGAAGGGCTTATTGCTGTTCGATCGAAAATACCAATGGTGGTAGACGGTGGTATTCAACGCTACCGGGGCGAAGACGGCGGTGAAACAATAAATCGGCTCATTGGCTGGAAAAGGACTCTGCGAGCGTTTCCAGACCTGATACCACTCGCGATCGAAACTGAGCGCAAACCGATCGTCCTGCTTCTGCACCTCGCGATACATGCCACCGAATTTCATCGAGAGCGGCACTGGTGGAATCCAGTTCATGAAATAGAACCCGACGAGAATGCCGATGAGGGCGATCGCCGGACCTCCGACCAATATCGCCTCTTTCCGTGAGCGCTCAGGATTGCGTCGATAGATCAGCTGCACCACGCGCAACGTCACGCCCGCGCTCAGTACGGCCCCCAACAGAAATACCCAGGACCCGATCGTCCCCATCATGACGGGCAGGAAAAACGTAAAGAAACTGAAGCAGGCCAGGGCGTACAGCGCGACGAGCAGGCGCAGGTTCGAGAGGCGGTCCCGCAAGAATTCGTTGGCGACCAGCAGCAGCACGAGCACGCCCAAGAACACACCGGTGCGTGTAAGCGTGGCGCTTCGCGAGTAGAACACAGCATAGGCGCTGAAGAGCCCGCCCAGGAGAAATTGCATCGCCATCGGATAGTAGGGCCGGACCTTCTTCATGAACCGAGTGAAAGCTGAGCCTTGCGGTTCGATCGCTGGCGACTCCGTCGCCGCCCCAAGACGACCAGTGAGGACGATGAGAAAACCGAGGGCCACGAGATAGAGGAGGAGAATCAGATTGTCTTGCAGTCGGTCGATGCGGGTGAGCGTCAGCGTGTCATAGCCCACACCGGAGAAAAAGAACACCGCCGGCATGAACGGCTTGGCGAGAACCGATTGAATCTTGACCAGGGGACTCATGCCCCCACTGTGCGGAATCCCCCCTGGTTGTTCAATCAAAAATCGGTTTTGCGAAGACGGGGTGCAGAGAGGGCTAACAGGTTACGGAATAACTATGTTCACACACGAGAACTTCGAGGGTCCACACGTATGACGAAAGAGGAGAATACTCTCGCAGGATGCTCAAAAAGCTTGTCCAGCAAGGCCGCAGCGAGCGAAGAGGCGAGGCGTACGCTTCGGTACGTTGAGCCTCTGAGCGATGCGAGAACGAAGCTGGCGGGCTTTTTCAGCATCCTGTTAGACGAAAGGAGGGAGTGGGGCATACACCACCGCACACCCAATCACCCGCTCCAGCCAGGGAGCCATCAGATCTTCGCTCAGCGGGGCTCGGTTCAGACGGGCCTCAATGTGAAATCCTGTCTCGTTGCCGACGATCCCGATGATGGCGGAGGCATCCTCCTCGTCTGGAAGCAATTCCTGTGTTTGGAATTCACAGAGCGTGCTGTAGAGGCGTCCATCCGGTTCGATCGCCGATCGAATTTCCGGCAAGTCGCCGAGCGGACAATGTACCGAACAGCGATAGACGGAACGGGCGGTGGGCTCAATCGCTTGAAAGTCACCGAGCGCGTCCTCTGAGAAGCCTGTCAGGTAGGCTCGGACGCCGGTTGGTCCCGGTGCAGAGGTCGCGGCCAATTTACTGGCCGGCACCAGAAACTCGTAGGCGTCTGCCGTGTTGTATTCAAACTGACAGGGACCAAAGGCATCGGGCCAGGAACAGAAGAAGGCCACGGAGGGATCGACCGGTCGCAACACCAGCTGCTGCTTCTCAACCAATGTCTCGATGGGAAGCTCCAGCAGCGTGATCGCTTCGAGAAACGCCGTACGCCGTTCCTCGAGCCATTGCGCCCGCTCTGTATCGCCACGCGTCTCGCCGGGAGTGATGACCTCTTGTGTTTGGAGCCGTACGCGGATAAACGAATGGGCGTGGCGAAATCCCAGCCAG
>JANOJM010000053.1:0-5058 GCA_031418735.1 Nitrospiraceae bacterium
TGAGCACTCCCACTGCCGAGAGCACGCGAACAAATACTGTCGTTGTCATGGTCAGCTTAGGTTTCATTCTGCGCCCTCTTTCGGGTGAAGGAGCTTGACATACTCCCGCTCCTGTTTGCTCCCATACACATCTGTAAACCGTTCTTGGACCACAATACCTTTATCCGTCACGGCAGTGACCATGCCATTATTGGGACCAATACGCGTGCCTCGACGCACGGTATATCCATTCCCATCAGGCGTCTGAACCATAGCCGCATTGCCATAGGCCCCCCATACGACAGCGATCAGGTTTATCTCCGTGAGCCCAACGCGCTGGAGCGGAGGCAAGGTGGGGTCAATCGGTCCAAGTCCCGCCTGTTGCAACACCGGCACAAACGGATCGCGCCGCCCAGAGGGGTCATAGGTATGCGCTCTCATCGGTTCCACCATTGGATTGAGTGCAGCCGGCTGAGCATTCTCACTGCCAGGCGCCACTGCTACGGTTGAAGATGGTGCGTGCCGCGGCACATCGTTGAGAGGAGGAACTTTTAAGGCATCCTGCTGCAGTGGGTTAATTTGTCCGGCATGAGAACTCATGCCCGGCGCAGCAAACCCCATGGCAGCTACGGCCAGCAGTCCGGCACATCCAATCAGAACCATGCTTATCGTCTTCATGGTCAATCGCCAGTTTTCACAGTTGGCACTCATCGCTCATGACCTCACACATATCCAAGACTCCGTCCCTATTTCTTTTGAGCCGCTGCAGGAGCCACCGCGGCCAACTTGGTTTCCTCTGGCGCCGCATAGGCGATAAGGTCAAACACGGTCTGTGTGACAACCCGTCCCTTCTCAAGCTTCGGAGATCCCATCTTGAGGCCGGACACGGTTACAATTCGAGGCAACGCGTTGATCCGGTCGAAAAACAGGGCTGCGGTATGGTAGCCGCCTGAAACCTCTACATTGACCGGCATGCGGACAAAGAGTTTCGATGAATCCTCGCTTTTGGGACTCGGTTTCCACAGCTTAATATCTAGTCCAAGGCGAATCCCCAAGTCCGACACCTGCTTAAGCAACATGACCGCTTCCTCTTCAGGCGGCAGTCGTTCTTTCTTTTTCGCGAGTTCAATCTCCAGTTGCTTGCTGGCGGCAATAAGTTCATCAAGATGTTTGACCTTAATGGTCAACGTTTGAATCTCGCTGTCGAGCGTGCCAATTGCTCCCTGAAGCCCTGCAATCTCTACAGATTTCGGCTCGGCTACATAGTAGTAGAAGCCCACGACAATCCCTGCAAGAACCATTACAAGAAGCCCCACCTTCTGAACCAACGGGATAGACCGCAATAGGTCAAGTTTTATAGAAGGCAGCGTCATGATTCTTACCCTTTAAGACGGAAACCAAGTTTGAATTGGTAGATGTTGAGCTGGCTCTCCACCGCGGCGCGACTTTCTTGAAGATTGATATTCGAAAAATAGTCGGTCCGGCGCAGATTATTCACGAATTCCACCACATCATCGTTGGTCGCTGCACGACCTTCAAGGTCGACCTCTTTCCCGGTGACCGCCATTCTCACTAACCACACCTTCAGCGGATCCAGGCTTTGACTGACATGGTCGAGAGCCTTGACAGGGCCGACACGTGACTTTTCCAATTCGTCGATGATACGATTTTTGTCTTCCAGCACTTTCTTCCGGTTTTCAAAATCAGAAACCTGCTTCACTTGCTCCTTCAGCTGTGCGACCTGCTTCTCCTTGTCGACTTTTTCGGTCTGCCGCATAGCTATCTCGTCATCGAGTGACGCCGAGTACCACCAGCATCCTGCCAGGGTGACGAACAATAGCCCCACACCCAACAGCGCCTGCGCTCTGACGTCATACTGAGGTTTCGCCTTATGCCCCTTGGGCCCTGGCAATAAATTAATGCGAATCATCGGTCCCCTATCGATCTGAGAGCCAATCCAACTCCCACTGCGGCCAGCGGAGCCAATTCGGCCAATGTGCTCTGATCAAAATCGCTCCCTGAAGTATCGATTTCGCTGAACGGATTCGCTACCTCGACTACAGCCTGCATTCGATCTCTCAACTGGATGACCAGGCCCTTGATCTGAGCGCCCCCTCCGCACAAGAGAACCTGTTGAATGTCCGCGTCCGCCATGGTTGACTTGAAATAATCGACAGTCCGCGCAATTTCCGACGCAACCTCGGCATTGACACTGTCGACAACCGTGGTTACCGCGGCCTGATTACTCCCGGCCGAACGCGCGCCTTTTTTCGTTTCCTCTGCCTCATCGTAGGACATGCCCACTTCTCGTTGAATGGCTTCCGTATAGCGATTTCCCCCGATGGGAATATCACGCGTGAACAGCGAGGTGCCGCCTCGAACAATATTGATATTCATGACACTGGCGCCAATATTGACGAGCGCAGTCGTCTCGTCCTGTGAAACAGGATAGTTGATCGCGTGCATGTTTTCGATCGCAAAGGCATCCACATCAATGACGATCGGAACCAGCCCCGCCCCCTTGACGAGTTCTGTCAGTTCATTAATCTTGTCTTTCTTGGCTGCGACAAGAATGATCGACATCTCTCCCTGTGTATCCCCCGCGGCCTCGGTAGAGGGCAACACACTGAAGTCGATGTTCACCTCATTAATGTCGAAGGGTATGTACTGTTCCGCGGCAAGCCGCACCTGCCCCTCCAACTCCTCATCAGGCATCGGCGGCAGGCTGATCTTTTTAATGATGACCGCATGGCCGGAAATCGACACGGCGACCTGCTTCACTTTGATGTTTGTTTCCTCGAACAATTCTTTAATCGCCGATACCACCCGCCCTTCGTCCATCACTGTACCGTCGACGATGACTTCCGGCTCAAGTGCTTTGAAACCAAACTTCTGGAGAATGTATCGCCCTCGGTTCTCCTTCAACTGGACAAGCTTAATACCACTCGACCCGATATCCAGCCCGACAAGCTGTCGCTTCCGGGTGAACATCGAGAACAGATCAGTTTCGGCAAGACCTTTGAATGAACTCAGCATACGTGCCCCTGACTGTACATGACTATCCCTACAGAGCAAGTCTTTATGTGATTTTCTCGCAGACTGTTATTCATGGCCATATATCCCCATCCCATCAAACTTCCACGCTCCAAAGCCTGAATGTGTCCCTAACCCATTCTCGCTATTCACCTGTGGGCTACCCTCCGCTCAACATACCCCTGCTTGAGGGACGATTTGGGCCTGAATCACAGCCGGCACACATCGAATGACGCCTCTACACTGAGGAGCGGCTTTGCCCGTCAGCTAAGTATAGTGTAGATGCTCTACCTGTCAAGGAAATCGCTTTCCCTGCACATGCTTAGAAACAAAGGGGATGGTGGCGGGAGGATTGGCCTAGCGGGTCCCTGGATTATTACCTATTGATATCACGATGCGTGACAGTCGCTTGATATCCCAGCGCAGAAAAACTTGCTTGAAGTCGTCCAGCAATCGCCACAGATCGATGGCGTCCGCCGGTGCAGCCAACCCCAACATTTACATAGCTGCGACGTTCTCGTTCGAAGAGAGGCACGAGGAATTCAAAGAGGCCTTCCAGCTGCCCGATGAATGCGACGGCATCGGGATCAGTCAGCACATAGGTTCGCACTCGCGAGTCTTCCCCAGTTAATGGTTTGAGGTCAGGAACAAAAAACGGGTTCCGCAAGAACCGGACATCGAACAGGAGGTCGATATCGTACGGCACACCGAACTTGTAGCCGAATGTTACCAGTGAGATGGTTAACCGCTGAGGCGCGCCTTCCTGCCTGAACTGTCTGATCAACAGTTCACGTAACTCATGCACCGTCAAGTCTGATGTATCAACAATCCGGTCGGCGTTGCGCCTCAGATCGGCAAGACGCTCCTTTTCAAAACGTACTCCTTCCAATACAGGAAGTTGCGGCAGCAGTGGATGGGGCCTCCGAGACTCCGAGAACCGGCGAACCAAGACTTCCTCACGAGCTTCAAAGAATATGAGCTCAACCGCATGACCAAGCACCTTCACCCGCTCAAGAATCCCCACCAGATCGGAAAAGAATACGCGCTCTCTAACATCGATGCCGAGCGCAACATTTTTAATCTCACCCCCCTGCTGATGACAGAGCTCGACAAATGTCGGCAGGAGAGCCGGCGGCAAATTATCGATACAGAAATACCCGGCGTCTTCGAAACACTTGAGGGCATGCGACTTCCCGGATCCAGAAAGACCGCTGATCACCACCAACTTGAGTCCTGCCATACCTGCTACCCCTTACGGGTCAATCAAGACCACTCGATTACGATCTATACGCTGTAGAATCTGCAGCTTTCCCGAAGACAGTGCGGTAAACACCACCAACGAACCAGGCAGAGGATCGAGCCGGCGCTTCGCATCCTCCAGAGTCAGAACAACCCGGACCGGACGAATGACTTCAAGTTCTTCCTCTTCCTGACGAAGAGCCTGGCGCGGAACCTTACGCACCGACCTCTTCGTCGGTTCTTTATGATCAGTCTGGCGTTCCTTATGTTTTCGTATCTGGACGCCCAAGCGGTCCACGAGCTGGTCGATCGTCGCGTACATTTCCTGGGTCGAAGCTTTTGCCTGAATCCGCCGCCCTTGCATTGTACAAACGACCTCCGCACAATGCTGAAGCTTGCTCACACCCAGGATCACTTCCAGGTGGCTCAGCTTTACTTCATACCGCGCGAGCCTCTCAAACCGATTTTCGATATGCTGTCTGAGCGCCGGCGTGATAACGAGGCGTCGTCCTGTAATCTTCATAGGCTTTCGTCCTTTCAAGCTGAGTAACCTCAGCCTCTCTTCACTCAGCTATGCTGGTTGGTTTTGAACATCCATAGCACCGGGGGAAACGCCAGATAAGAACAAACTACACGCGCAGCTGGACAGGGAAGGTCTAAAAGAATCGCTTACGCTGAGTGGCGGATGGAATATGTTCTTCCGCCCGATACTTGGCCACTGTCCGCCGCGCGATCACAACCTGCTGTGTAAGCAGGCGCGCTGCGATCTCTTCATCTTTGAGGGGACGGCGGGCATCTTCCTCCGCC
>JANOJM010000054.1:0-5485 GCA_031418735.1 Nitrospiraceae bacterium
CTGCAAGGGAGACGGTGAACAGTTGCTCCTCGATCTGCTCGAACGGTTCGACGATCCATCCGGTGTGGCCGGGCTGACCTGGGCCAAGGACGGCCATGTTGTCCAGAACTCCGGCCGGCCGATGGAGCGCCATCTCGATCAATGGCCTTTCCCAGATCGCGAAGGCCTTCCGCTCGACTTTATAGAGTCGATGCCGCTCGACGTGCCCGCAGTGCTCTCGATGGAGCGGTTCACGACGATGCAGACTTCACGCGGCTGCCCCTGGCCCTGCGTGTTTTGCGACATTCCGATCTTCAACGAAGGCAAGTGGCGCGCGCGGAGCGCGCAACACGTGGTGAAAGAACTCAAGTATCTCGAAGAATGCGGCTACGGGTCCGTCTATTTTGTGGACGACCATTTTCTGCTGCAACCCAAGCGGATCGAGGCGATTTGCCAAGGCGTGATGGACGCGAAGCTCACGATTCAATGGGGCATCGAAGGGCGCGTGGACTCGGTCGCCCAGCACTTGTTTCCTGCCATGGCCAAGGCCCATTGCCGGACGGTCATGTTCGGGATTGAAAGCGGCAGCCAGAAGATTCTCGACCGCCTCAAGAAAGAACAGACGCTGGAAGAAGTGGCCACCGCCGTCAAGAACGCCAAGCAGGCCGGCATCGAGATCGTGCACGGCTTCTTCACCGTAGGCAACCCCGATGAGACGGTAGAAGACATGAATGCCACGTTCGATTTGGCCTCCAAGCTGCCGCTCGATACGTTCGGTTTCAATCGCCTCTGTGTGTATCGGGGGACTCCTCTTTGGCAGGAATATGTGAAGCGTGGGTTAGTCAGCGAAACCGCCGATTGGTACAAGTATTTCAAATGCTCCACGATCGATCCGACCTGCTTGCCTGGGGAAGTGATCAATGAGGTCCGCCGTCAAGGGCTCAAGCGCCTGTTCATCTACAAAATCCTGCACTATCCCATCCAGACGTTCCGGTTGCTGCGGCGGTTCCTCCGCTTCATGCCGGCGCGGGATGTGGCCTATATCCTCATCAAGCCGTTTCTGGGCCAAAAGAAAGGCGCCACCAAGGCTGAAGTGCTGTCCCGCGCCGTCGAACATGCGGATATGAAAGATGCTGCGGCAGAGCTGACCCAGATGACGGACAACATGCTCGAGACCGTGATGGAAGAGTCGCGATTGGAACGGTTACGCATTCAACAAGAAGCAGAAGGATCGCGCGAACTCCCCATGTTCCAAGCCCGCTAGCGCAGGTTCTTGGTGGATTTTTTCAGCAACCCGCTCAGCTGATCAGGAAGTAGGCCCCAAAGCCGAAAGCTGCGAGCAGTGCCACGCTCAACATTACCTTCTCATGCCCGCACATCCCCGCTTGTGCCTTGCAGACCGCTAGGGAACACATGATCGCCATTGTGCCTCCATCGGATCAGATGATGAACCGTCGTGTGTAAAACGATACGCCGCTGCGACAAGCCTGACGGCGGGCGGGCTCGCCGCTCAGTCGGTCAACATACTGTTGGGGACTGGCGCCCTTCTTTTTGGCGCCTGTCCCCTGGGCTCCGCGCGCTCGTCTCGCGTGGCGTCTCGGCGGTTTCGTCACGAACTCTCGTGAATATTGCGGGCTAGCTGCCGTTGCTCGGAAGAACGAAGGCGGATTTTGAAGATCACCCTGCGGCTTTTTTCGCGGTTTACCATGGCAAGTGCGTCATAGATCAAGTCTTGTCTGCCGCGCCCGGATGCTGAGGTGATCTCTTGAAAGCATTGGTATGAAGCCGGTTCTGTGGCTTGAATGACCTCGAGCCCCTTTACCATCACTGACAGAGACCGTTCCTGACTCAACTTTAAATTAAACGCATCGCTGCCGTGATCATCGGTGTGTCCTTCAATGGCGAGCGAGTCGATCTTGTCGCGCAGCGGCCCGCACAATGCCGCGACATAGAAGGGTAACGCTTCTACAAGAAACTGATCAGCCGTAGGCGACAGCGTGCTTTTCCCCACCTCGAATGTGAGGAGGTTTTCCGGGACCACGATCAAGAGCGCGAGCGGGTCACGGGGGTCTGCATCGAGGGAGAGACCCAGGCGCTGAATATGGTCACGCAACGCTGTCTGCACGTCCTCTTTGTTTTCTTGCAGCTCAGCCTGTGGCGCGGAGGAGGTGTTGGTAAGCTGTGCCGCGAAGAGCAGGATGAATACGATGGCGAGAGAGATCATGAGATCGGTGATGCCGATTGTCGTGTGGGAGGCGCCGGCGCCTTGTGCTGTTGCGCGCATCATGCGATAGGCTGTTGCGAGGACACCATCGACCGTTTTGGCCAAAAGCGGCGTCCCTCAGTACGAGAAAGGTCGGACGATGTTCGCTGCTCTGACCGCCTGTCTGTCAGATTGTCCATCAGATCCTCAAGCGTCTCTGTCCGATGTAGGCGCATATCTTTCAGCGACGCAGTGAGATCATGAATCGAGTCATTGAGTTCTCTCATCGGAGCCGTGAATTCATCACGGATGACTCGCGGCAGTTCAGCCGCTGTACGTTGTACCGCAGCCTGCTCGCCTTGTTTCAATCGTGTTAAGGACCGAACCGCTTCGGTCAGTTCGGCAATGGGCGCAGCCAGGCTGTCTATTCCCATTCCTCCGATCCGCTCCATGAGTTCTCCGCCGGGATTCTGTCTGGCTCCGCCGTGCGCGCGGTGCATCGGCGTGAGTTGCTCCAGCATCTGTTCCATGGTTTTTCTGGGAAAGAGTTTGTCGATGAGGTTGAGGAACGAATGGTGCTCGTTCATGAGCCGAAAGACCATCGGTTTTTCGATGAGCGTGAACAGATTGGCGGCAATCAGTCCGACGATGGACGTCAGAAATTTTCCAGCAAGCCCGTTGATGAGTCCCTGAATCCCGACAATTTCATGTCCCTCTGCGTGGAGTTTGCTGAGGCCGATAAATAAGGCCAGGAACGTCAGCAACAATCCGATGCCAGTCACCAGGGACGGCAGTTGACTGTAGAAAGCCAGGTTGACGCGATGGCTCAGGAGCGTGTCCTGTGTAAAGATTTCTTCCGCCCGCCGCGTGCTGAAGATACGTGGTTCCACGAACCAAGGGGCATGTTCCAGGAGCAGAGTCTTACGGAATTGCGCCCAGGGCTGCCGAAACATGGGTTCTTTTTGCATGGCCGATTCGATGGCATGCAGGTCATCGCAGTCGATACGTGTGGAGGCGGATGTGGCCTGGCCAGCCGGAGGCGCGAAGCCTACCAGCGCATGATTCGTGAATCGCTCATGATCGACGTCGCCGCGCTCGTCCGCGAGGGCGGTCAGGATCGGGCGTATATGATTGAAAGGCCGTTGCGCACCGGACACGTCCATCCTCAACCGCAGGAGGTGCCAGAGAAAAAAGAGCACGATTCCAAAAGATCCGATCCAGCACAGCATCGGGCTTTGAGGCCCGCCGAAAAAGGCTACATCACGACTCAGAAATTCCCACAGGCTGGATATGCCGGTCATCGTATCCTCAGTTCTTGGTAGTTACCCAGGTGTTTAGGCTGAAGGTTGTTTCTGCGATCATGAGTTCTAGCAGCGATGAATCCTCGTTGCGCAAGAAGCCCAACCCCTGAAAGCCTTCTCAACTTCCGTGCCTTGCGCAACAGAGGTAAAAGCTCTCAAAAATCCCATGATTAGTCTGTTTATTGGGGCCTCCGCATCGGTTGCCCGGCATTCTTTACCTGTCAATCGGCATAATAGGCCTCTCGAGCATAGAGCGGTCCGATAGAGAACATATGGTGAATAGCCTATGGCCAGCTCACGCTCCACACCTGGACGATATTTTCTGGAAAATGATGATTGTTTGATAGAGGATACGGAGCGGCGTAAGCCCGGTGAGGCCTCGCGGTCTGCAGATGAAATCTCGCGTTATACTGGCGCCAAATCGGTCAGAATGCTTTTGCCGTTAGGGAAAACACCCATGAAACATCGTGCTGCTCTTTTCTTCACGGTGACCGTACTTGCTGCTGGTCTGACTCTGCCGGCGTGGGCTGAGGCTCCATCGGTTCCCGCACAGCCTGCATTGGATCAGGCCATTGAGCAGTATATTCGGTCGCACCCGGAGGTCATTGAGCAAGCCATGCAGTCCTTGGAGGGTAAGCGTCAGAGGGGTGAAAAATTACGGATTAGGCAGGCCATTGCGACACATCAAGAAGAGTTGCTGCGAGACCCTGCATCTCCTGTCAGTGGCAATGTGAACGGAGATGTGACCGTCATCGAGTTTTTCGACTATCGCTGCGGATACTGCAAGCGGGTTGCCAGTGCCGTGACCCAATTGCAAAAGGACGAACCAGGGGTACGGGTCGTGTACAAAGATTTTCCAATTTTGGGAGAGGTTTCGGTCTTTGGAGCCCGCGCCGCATTAGCTGCTCGGGGGCAAGGCAAACACCAGGCGTTTCACGAGGCAATGCTGGCATCGGAAAATGAGCTGACCCAGGAAGAAGTTCTTGCCATCGCTCAGCGGGTTGGATTGGACGTCAAGAAGCTTGAGTCGGACCTGCAGGCGCCGGAGTGGCAAACCGCAATCGATCGTAATCATACATTGGCCAAACTTCTCGGTATTTCCGGAACGCCGGGGTTTGTCGTCGGCGGCGAAGTGTATCCAGGCGCGCTAGAGCTGGCCGACCTCAAGGCTCTTGTGGCCAAGGCGCGAACAAAACGGTAGTGCATCCGGCACCCGGTTTAGCTTGAAGCGCCTGTCGCGCCAGGAAATGATTGCACGGTGAGTAACCGGAACTCCGGGATTTGATCAGGACGCGGAATGAATGCCAGCTCCGCGATGGTCATTTCGCCGCGTTCGCTGGTCGCCATGATTTTCACTTCATATGTATCTAGAGGAATTGGGCGATTCATATCCTCCGGCAGCGACGTGACGCGAAGTAACGAAGATCCTTCCGGACTTACAAATAAGCTGAAGACATCGACAAACATGGCATCCAGGAACTGAGGATCTTTCGAGGGATGAACATTACAGTTCGTTGATCCAACCTGGTCATTCCTCAGTTTGAGATGACTGCCAATGGCATAGAAATTCTGCGGCCTCTTCTCCAAAGACGTCAGTTTCACTTCTACATTCCTGAAGGTCACATCGGCGCTGTTGATCAATGCGATACGATAGGTATACAGATTTCCGCTGATGGGTACTGACTGTGACCGATCGATGTATGGATTTGCTTGCACCCAGGGTTCTCCTGCACGAATGATCACAGACAATTTGCCGATCCTTAAATTTTGTCGAAAGTATAACTGAGTCGCCCATAGACAGAAGCCCACAGACCCGATCCAAAATACCCATGTATCTGTGTATTTGTCGGCGAGCCATGGGGGGATATCCTCAATGCCAAAATAGAGGAACCAGGCCTCCACATTCGATCTGGCTTGCCGAGGGGTGACGGTCGAAAGTAGCATGAGCAACCCAAGTCCAAAGCAGGGGACTGATTTAAGGACCCATTTCCCATACACGTTC
>JANOJM010000055.1:0-2596 GCA_031418735.1 Nitrospiraceae bacterium
GCGTTCACGTCCCAAGGACTCCCGTGAGGCGCCTTCGGCCAAGAGCTGCTTTTCCACGACGTTCTGCGTTGCAATTCCGGCGTGATCGGTACCGGGCAGCCAGAGGACATTCCGGCCCTGCATGCGCCGCCAGCGTATCAGGATGTCTTGTAGCGAATGGTTCAACGCGTGGCCGACATGGAGTGAGCCTGTGACATTGGGTGGGGGAATCACGATGCAGTACGGTTGGCCTGGATGGGCCTGCGAAGCCTGGAAATAGCCTTGTCGGATCCAGACTTCATACCAACGCGCTTCGACTGCCTTGGGATCGTAGGTTTTGTCGAGTTGGGGGGTGCTCATTCAGTCTCTCTTGTTCCTTTGGTCTATTCGGTCTGTCTGGTTGTCTGGTCTAGTGGGTCTGTCTGGTCTGTCAGTCTATCCGGTCTATCATGTCTATCTGGCGCTCCCGGACGAGACAGACTAGATAGACGAGATAGACCGGATAGACCAAAGGAACAAGAGCGGGGCATCTTAGCATGCGGGTGCTGGCCTCTCAAGGCGACTTGAGCAGCAGTCATAGCTTGAGGGGTGTAGAGCCTTGTGCTATACAGACTCACACAAGGCGAGAGCGAAGGGTTCGTTCCGCTTCCACTTTTTACAATTGGGAGAGACTATGGCCACAGGCCGTGAAAAAGATCGCAAGACGAAAAAGAAGCATCGGAAGAATGTCGCGCGGGTGAAGGCGCTGGTAACAGCCAGGCGGAGCAAGAGTAAGAAGAGCAAGAAGGGGTAAGCGCGGAGCGCAGGGACTGGCTCCGCCGTCTTCGGCAGTGCCTGTCCCGCGGTCTACGCAGCTTTTGTGAGGCGTGTGATCTCTGCTTTGATCTGCTCTTCGGCCAGATTCGGGACGAGACGCGAAACAGCCTGTTTGACTTCTTCTCGGGCTGTCGTCCGAACGAGCGTTTCGGTCATCTCCGCAGCTTGTTTGGCGGCAGCCTGTTGAATTTCTTCCTTGATGAGTCCTTCAAGCGAATCGAGTTGTTCCCGAACCATGTCAGACAGCGCGGTGCGAACGGCATTGAGTTCTTCACGGACGAATTGATCGATGCGCTCCTTGATCAGAGGGCTTGCGGTTTCAAAGACGCTCTGCCGGATGAGGGGTTCGAGGAGAGACATTTTCTGTGAGAGGAACTTCGGGAGTGCCGTCGCGAGCACCGGTTCAAGCGCTTGAGTCAGGTGTTCTTCAGAGAGGGATGCTCCCACGCTTTTGGCCACGAGGGTTGCCAGTTCTTTCCCCACCATCTGGGGAAGCATGTCGGCAATCTTTTTTTCCGTTCGTTCCGACATAGAGTTAAGAAGTTGACCGAAGAGGCCTTTCATCGCTTCTTCCGGTTCGGCTGTCGGCGCTTGCGTGTTGGTAATCACGGAGGGGGCTTTCGGTTGAGGGTGGGGTGCGACCGCCTGTTCCTCTGTCTCCTCAGTCAGGCTGTCATCATCATCATCGGAGTCCATCCCGCTTGAGACCGGGGGCCAGGAGCGAGACTTCTTCTTTACTCCATGTGTCCTGGATGCCTGCTGTGCTTCAAGATCCTTGATGAGGTCGATGAGGTTTTCTGGCTGAAAAGGTTTGTTGAGAAAGGCCTTGACCCCCAGCGAACGCAAGTGGGTTTCATCCACACGATCCGAAGAGCTGATCAGGGAGATAATATAGGTCTCTGCCAAATTATCCAGTTTGTAGACTGCTTTGCAGAATCCGGAGAAGGTCATGTTCTCCAAATGATAGTCTGCGATGATAAGATTTGGGTTTGCCTGGCGTGCTGCTTCCAAGGCTGTAGGGCCATCCTGGAATCCCGAGACCTCACACCCGTGCGATTTCGAGATCTGCTCAACTAACCGGCGGACGGCGGGACTGCTGTCGATGACAAAGATGCTTGAAGCCACCTAACCCTCCAATGTTATTGAACTATATCGAAGCTAACAGTGAGGTAATTCTTTGTCAAGAAATCGGATAATTGGGCGCAGACTTTGACTTCGGGTTTTTGAACTGAATACAATTGATTGGAAACCAGGCGAGTGGCACGAGGCGAGAGGCAATGGGGAAGTAAGGGGTAAAGGGTAAGGGCGTGAGGGGGTCGAGCGGGATTCGCCTAACGCATCACGATAGAGCCCCTAGCCTCTAGCCGCGTGCCTCTTGCCTGAACACTGGTGGTTGCAGTAGAAGATTTCGTGAATGATGCGGATTAGTAGGAGTTGTACGACTAATGAAGACCCCAATTCACGTCATCTTTTTCGATGCAGCCGAAACGTTGTTTCACATCAACGGTTCGGTTGCGGATATCTACCTCACACATGCAGCTCAGCACGGGTTTCGGCAGACTCCCGGCTCGGCGGCATCGATTGCGCAAGCCTTTCAGCGGGCCTTTCACGACGCGTCGCCGCCGGTTTTTGCCGAAACAGATCCTGTCAAATTAAAGCAATGTGAACGGCTTTGGTGGTTCGACATCGTACACAACGTGTTTTATCGCGTTGGGATGTTCGAGCGATTTGATGAATTCTTCGAGCAGGTGTTTCAAGTGTTTGAAGATCCTCGCTCCTGGGTATTGTTTCCTGAAACCCA
>JANOJM010000056.1:0-6190 GCA_031418735.1 Nitrospiraceae bacterium
GAACGGCCTGTTCGCGGGCCGAGCCAGTCCAGGTCGAGACAGCGATCGGAGCCGCTGGAGCGTCGGTCCCCTTCTGAACTGGCGGTGTATCCACATGCACCATGAGACCGTGGTAGCACCAGCCTTCCGGGTTTGTCAAGACGACTAAGTCCTCATGCTATAATCCCGCCCCTATGCATAACTCGATCGTCATTAAAGGGGCGCGGGAGCACAACCTCAAGAACATCGATGTGACGATCCCGCGCGACCAGCTCGTCGTAATCACGGGGCTGAGCGGGTCGGGCAAGTCGTCGCTGGCCTTCGATACGATCTACGCCGAGGGACAACGGCGGTATGTCGAATCGCTTTCGGCCTATGCCCGGCAATTTCTCGAACAGATGGGCAAGCCCGACGTCGATTCGATCGAAGGGCTCTCGCCCGCCATTTCCATCGAGCAAAAGAGCACCAGCCACAACCCCCGGTCCACGGTCGGCACCGTGACGGAGATTTACGACTACCTCCGTCTCCTCTTTGCCCGGGTCGGGCGCCCCTCCTGCTTTCAGTGCGGCGATGAAATTACCGCGCAGACGGTGCAGCAGATGGTGGATGCCATCGGCCTGTTGCAGGAAGGGAGCAAATTTCAGCTCTTAGCCCCGATCGTCCGAGGCAGGAAGGGTGAGTATCGGAAAGAACTCCTCGACATGCGCCGGGCCGGCTACGTTCGGGCCAGGATCGATGGTCAGCTGGTTGACTTGGGCGAGGACATTACACTCGATAAGCAAAAGAAACACACCATCGAAATCGTGGTCGATCGGCTGGTGATGAAACCAGGCGAGGCATTGACGCGGCGATTAGCTGATTCGGTGGAGACCTCGCTGAAACTTGCCGGTGGCCTCGTCGGGGTGCTCACGGACAATGGGAAGGTCTCGCTCTATAGCGAGAAGCTCGCCTGCATCCGCTGCGGGGTCAGTTACCCGGAAATTACGCCGCGCGTCTTTTCGTTCAACAGCCCGCATGGAGCCTGTCCAGCTTGCGACGGGATCGGCTATTCCATGACACCCGGCTCTTCTGATGAGGAAGATTTCACCTTGCTGGAAGCCTGCGAGGTCTGCAAGGGCGCAAGGCTGCGGCCTGAAAGTTTGTCGATCAAGTTGGCCTCACAATCGATCGCGGAGGTGACTCATCTATCTGTTCGAGCTGCAGCAGACTTTTTCAGTTCATTGAAACTCACCGAGCGTGAGCTGATGATTGCCCATCGCATCTTGAAAGAGATTCGCGAGCGTCTTGGATTTCTCGTCAACGTGGGGCTGGACTATCTGACCCTGGACCGAGCTGCCGCCACCCTGTCAGGCGGAGAGGGCCAACGCATCAGGCTTGCCACGCAAATCGGATCAGGCCTCGTCGGTGTTCTCTATATCCTCGACGAACCCTCGATCGGCCTCCATCAGCGGGATAATCGGCGCCTGCTCCAGACCCTGCTCCGTCTGCGAGACCTGGGCAACACGGTGGTGGTGGTCGAGCATGATGCCGAAACCATGATGGCAGCGGACCACCTCCTGGATATGGGACCGGGCGCCGGGACGCACGGAGGCCAGGTCATTGCCCAGGGCACACCGAACGACGTCATGGGGAATCTCGACTCGCTGACAGGTCAATATCTCCGAGGCACACAGATGGTCAGCCTGCCTCGCCGCCAGCGCAAGGCCAAAGGCCTGTTGTCCATCGTGGGGGCCACGAAACACAATCTCAAGGGAATGACCGCCAAAATTCCGCTCGGCCTGCTCACCTGTGTGACCGGCGTGTCCGGGTCAGGAAAGAGTACGCTGGTTCTTGAAGTGCTGTTTCACTCGCTCTCCCAATTGCTCTATCAGAAAAAACCGAAGATCGATGGCTGCAAAGAACTACTCGGTGTCGAGGCTCTGGATAAAGTGATCGACATCGACCAGGCCCCGATCGGTCGGACTCCACGCTCGAATCCAGCCACCTATACAGGTCTGTTCGGATTCATCCGGGATCTCTATTCCAACCTGCCCGAATCCCGCGTGCGGGGCTATAAGCCTGGCCGCTACAGTTTTAATGTGAAGGGCGGTCGCTGCGAGGCCTGTCAGGGCGATGGGTTGATCAAGATCGAAATGCATTTCCTCCCGGATGTCTATGTGACCTGTGAGGTTTGCAAGGGCCAACGGTACAACCGCGAGACGATGGAGATTCACCACAAGGGAAAGAGCATCGCCGACGTGTTGAACATGACGGTGGACGATGCCGTGGAGTTCTTCGAACATATCCCCTTCATCAAGCGGAAACTCGACACCCTACACGATGTCGGGTTGCACTACGTGAAACTCGGCCAGTCTGCGACGACCCTGTCCGGTGGCGAGGCGCAACGGGTCAAACTCTCGCGCGAACTGTCGAAACGTCCGACGGGACGCACGATGTACATCTTAGATGAACCGACGACCGGGCTTCACTTTGCCGATGTGCAGCGATTGCTCGATGTACTGGATCGACTTGTCGAAGCCGGCAACACTGTGGTGGTGATCGAACATAATCTCGATGTGATCAAGAATGCGGATTGGATCATCGACCTCGGGCCTGAGGGTGGCGATCGTGGCGGGGAGATCGTGGCGGAAGGACCGCCGAAGGAAATCGCCAAGTCGAAGCGGTCGTATACGGGACAAGTGCTAAAAGAAGCGGGGGTGTAGGCGGGATGCGATGGCAACTCCCTCCATTGGAAGTCCCTATTCAGGTCACTCCGAGCACGATTCTATGCAGCTGGCGTGCGTAAGGACGCTGTCAGCTGGCTAACATTAACATCCTTCCAGAGTCGGATCGGCATCGAACCAATGACTGCGAGGACGCATCGTGGATCCTGAGTTGGTCGCACGAATTGCGAACAATCCGAGCTATCAGGCACTGAAAGCTAAGCGAGCCAGCTTTGGCTGGTGGCTGACCCTGGCGATGATGATCGTCTACTTCGGCTTCATTCTGCTGGTGGCGTTCAACAAGAGCTTCCTGTCACAGAAACTTGGCGCCGGCGTCATGACCATAGGCATTCCGCTCGGCTTTGGCGTCATTGTGTTCACGATCGCGATCACTGCGTACTACGTGAATCGCGCCAACCGCGAGTTCGATGCCTTGTCCGACGCCATTGCCAAAGAGGTACTGAAGTGATCGGCTTGCATCGCAAGTATCCCAGTGTGGTGCGTTTCGGGCTGACCGTGGCTGCATTCTTTGCTGTTGCTGCATCGGTGTACGCCGCCGACCCGGATGTGGGCCAGGCACAGAAGCAGGCGATCAATTGGACGGCGATCTGCATGTTCAGTGTTTTCGTGTTGCTCACGCTGTTCATCACGAAATGGGCAGCGGCCCGAACCAAGTCGGCGGCAGACTTTTATACAGCGGGCGGGGGCATTACTGGTTTCCAGAACGGTCTGGCGATTGCCGGTGACTTCATGTCCGCAGCATCGTTCCTGGGTATTTCGGCAGCGGTGATGGCCAGTGGTTACGACGGCCTTATCTACTCGATCGGCTTTTTGGTCGGCTGGCCGATACTCACGTTCCTGATGGCCGAACGCCTGCGCAACCTCGGCAAATTCACCTTCGCCGATGTCGCCGCCTTCCGGTTCAAGCAGGCGCCGATCCGCATCTTTGCGGCCTCTGGCACGCTGGTGGTGGTGTCGTTCTACCTGATCGCGCAAATGGTCGGCGCCGGCCAATTGATCAAGCTCCTGTTCGGCCTCGACTACTGGATAGCGGTTGTGATCGTCGGCGCGCTGATGATGGTCTATGTATTGTTCGGCGGCATGACGGCAACCACCTGGGTGCAGATCATCAAGGCCTGCATGCTGCTGGCCGGCGCGAGCTTCATGGCGTTCATGGTGCTGCTGCATTTCGGCTTCAGCCTGGAAGCGATGTTTGCCAACGCAGTCGAGATCAAAACTGGCCTGGCCACAGCAGCGGGCCAGACGCCGGTCGAAGCCGCAGCTGCCGGCCAGTCGATCATGGGACCGGGCAACTTCGTCAAAGACCCGATCTCGGCGATCTCGTTCGGTATGGCACTGATGTTCGGCACGGCCGGCCTGCCGCACATCCTGATGCGCTTTTTCTCGGTACCGAACGCCAAGGAAGCGCGCAAGTCGGTGATGTGGGCCACCGGATGGATCGGCTATTTCTACCTGCTGACCTTCATCATCTGTTTCGGCGCAATCACCTTCGTGCTGACCAACCCGGAGTTCCTCGATGCTAACGGTATGCTCAAGGGTGGCAGCAATATGGCGGCGGTGCACCTGGCCAATGCGGTAGGCGGCAATGTGTTTCTCGGCTTCATCTCGGCCGTGGCATTCGCAACCATCCTGGCGGTCGTTGCCGGTCTTACGCTGTCTGGCGCCTCAGCCGTGTCACACGACCTGTACGCGACGGCGATCAAAGGCGGCAAGGCCGACGGCGCGTCCGAATTGCGGGTGTCGCGCATGACCACGGTGGCGCTGGGAATCCTGGCCGTGTTGCTGGGTATCCTGTTCGAGAAACAGAACGTTGCGTTCATGGTGTCCCTGGCGTTTGCGATCGCGGCGTCGGCCAACTTCCCGGTGTTGTTCATGTCGGTGTTGTGGAAGGACTGCACGACCCGCGGCGCTGTCGTCGGCGGTTTTCTCGGGCTGATTTCATCGGTGCTGCTCACGATCGTATCGCCTTCGGTGTGGGAAGCGACCTTGGGCTATCCAAAAGGCAGTGCGTTGTTCCCCTACACCTCGCCGGCGCTGTTCTCGATGACGATCGGTTTCGTGGGTATCTGGTTGTTCTCGATCCTTGACCGAAGCAGCCAGGCGGCAAAGGACCGTGGCGGCTTTCTGGCCCAACAAGTGAGGTCGGAGACCGGCATCGGCGCCACGACCGGTTCGAGGCACTGAACACCTGGGATCCGGCACAGTGCCCACTATGGCGACTCCCTCCATCTCCATTCCTTCCACCACCCGCAAAGAGAGAAAAGGATATAGCTTCTGCTGGTGCTAATGACCCTCAGACGTACATTCACCGGTGCTCAATTGAAAACAACCCAGGAAGTGATTACCCTAGCGCAAGCTGCGTCTCTCAATCTTTAAGGAGTGCTAATCCATGGCTACGAAGAAAACAGAGTCGACAAAGACGAAGGAAGTGACGCCCATTGGTGGAGGCTCAACAGAGGATTTTGAAAAGCTGGGCGTCTTTTATCTTGGTCGTCCTTATGACATGGCGACTAAGCAGTCCAAGCCTGGCTGGCTGTTGTATGACTCGAAAGACCTGGTGACCCATGCGGTCTGCGTCGGGATGACCGGCAGTGGGAAGACCGGCCTCTGCATCGGACTCCTCGAAGAAGCGGCCATCGACGGGATCCCCGCGCTGATTATCGATCCCAAAGGGGATCTTGCCAATCTGATGCTGAACTTTCCGCAACTGCGAGGCGAAGACTTCGCGCCCTGGGTGAATGAGGACGATGCCCGCAAGAAGGGACTCTCGCCGGCGGACTATGCAACCCAGCAAGCCGAGATGTGGAAGAAAGGCTTGGGGGATTGGGGCCAGAGCGGCGAACGGGTTCAGAAGCTCCGCGATGCCGCCGATGTCGTCGTCTATACGCCCGGCAGCAACGCAGGCATTCCCGTCTCCATCCTGAAATCGTTCGCAGCGCCGTCGCAGGAGATTCTAGACGATGCCGAGATGCTGCGCGAACGGATCGGCACAACGGTGACGAGCCTGTTGGGTCTCGTCGGCATCGAGGCCGATCCCATCAAGAGCCGCGAACACATTCTGCTCTCGACGATTCTCGGCCACATATGGAAGGCGGGACAGGATTTGGATCTGGCCACATTGATCCAGCAGATCCAGACGCCGCCGGTAACCAAGATCGGCGTGTTGGATTTGGATTCGTTCTATCCCTCGAAGGAACGCTTTGCCCTCGCCATGCAGTTAAACAACTTACTGGCTGCGCCGGGATTTTCTGCTTGGTTGGAAGGCGAAGCCCTCGATGTCGGCCAGATGCTCCATTCGCCGGGAGGCAAACCTCGGCTCGCCATTTTCTCGATCGCGCATCTCCCCGCTGCGGAACGGATGTTCTTCGTGACGCTGTTGTTGAGTCAAACACTTGGCTGGGTGCGGGCGCAGTCCGGTACGACCAGCCTCCGCGCCATCCTCTATATGGACGAAATCTTCGGTTACTTCCCGCCGGTCGCCAATCCGC
>JANOJM010000057.1:0-1549 GCA_031418735.1 Nitrospiraceae bacterium
GACATCGTCCGAAGGGCTCCCGCTCGATATCACCGCAACGCGGATCGATTACTTGCAGGATAGAGAAGTCTACGAAGCCGATGGCTCGGTGGTGGTGAATCAGGGCACTCTGCGCCTGACGGCCGATCATATGACCATCCAAGCATTGCCCGGTATCGTGATTGCCACGGGCCACGTCCGGCTCACCGATCCTAAATCCGATCTGGTAACCGAACGGTTGGAACTCAACGTGAATACCGAAGCGGGAGTGATCACGCATGGACGAGTCCATCTCAAATCCACCAATACTTCGGTGGAGGGGCGTCTCATTCAACGGTTTTCAGATGAGCATTATCGGGTGAAAGAGGGCCGGTTTACGAATTGCGATGCGCAGGAAGGTGAGACCCCGGCCTGGCGGTTTCAGTTCAAGGATCTTGACCTGCATGCCGGCGACAACGTGGCCTTTACCGGTGGATGGCTCTGTGTCAACGATGTTCCGGTGGTTCCGCTTCCCGCAATGACCTATCCGCTTAACAAGCGGCGCACCGGGTTCCTCCTTCCCATTGTCGGATATGACAACCGCTTTGGCATGCACCTCCAAGACAGCTTCTTTTGGGCCATCAATCCGAGCCAGGATCTGACGATCACTCCTTCCTATTACAGTAGCCTCGGCTACGGGGGCGATCTGAAATATCGCTACATGATTGACCGGAAATCGCGTGGGCAGTGGTTAGTCAGCGCCTTGCGGCAGACAGAGCTACCCGATGTGGCCGGTGTGAGTCCGACGGGACAAAATGCAGAACAGACTCGGGCTGTGATCACCGGCACTCATATACAGCAGTTCACGCCGGACTTGTTGCTCCGTGTCCAAGCCAACTTAGTGACCGACCCGAATTATCTGCAACAGTTGAGCAACTCGGGGGTTCAGCGGGCCCTTCCCAGCAGCGAATCGAATTTGTTGGCGACTCAACGTCTGGGTTATGGAAAGGCCTACCTGCTCGGTCAGTATCTGCAGCCGTTACAATCTGGGGGAAGCGATACGTTCCAGCGATTGCCGGAAATCGGGTACAGTCTCCCGAATGTCTCGCTGTTCAATTCGCCGATTTTACTCGGTTCGGATATGAATTTCGTGAACTTTTATCGTGAACAGGGCTTTGCCCAGAATCGAATCGATGTGATGCCGGGATTGTCGACTGATGTCCTGGATTTCGGCCACATTGTAGGCCTGACCCCTCAGGTGAAAGTGCGCGAGACCTATTACACAAGGGGGGTGCACAATCCTGAAAGTCAGCATCGCGAAACCTTCTGGGCAGCGCTCGATGCAACGTCGAAGCTGAGCCGGCGCTTCAGGACGAGCGAAGGCAATACTTTGCTGCATACCATTGAGCCCAGCGTCATGTATGAATATGTTCCACAGACGAATCAGTCACAGTTGACTCAGATCGATCAGGTGGACGATCTGCAGAAGAAAAACTTGCTGACCTATGCGATCCGCAGCCGGCTGTTGGAGCAAGCGGGCAGCAGCAGTTTCAATTGGCTGGATTTCACGATGGCCCAGAGTTATCACGCG
>JANOJM010000058.1:0-1675 GCA_031418735.1 Nitrospiraceae bacterium
GGCCCGGTTGGCAACTTACCGCTCTTTGGCTATTTCGCGACGGTCTGTCTCTTGGGGGCGCTCTCCTGTCTTGCGCCGATGTGTATCAAGGCGTTGGGCTGGCGGCCTCTTCGGCGGGACAGCAAGCCGATGGTGGTTGGAGGAAGCCTCCGGCTCATTGCGGCAGACCAGGCGGCGCGGCATCCGGGCCGGAATGCAGTGACGGTGTCGGCATTGATGGTGGGATTGGCGATCATGATCGGAGTGGTTGTCATGGTTCGCAGTTTTCGTGACACGGTCGAGTATTGGGTGGATGAAACGGTAATGGCCGATCTCATCGTAGCTCCGCAATCATGGCTCCAGGGGAAGCAGTCCGGGCAGGCCTCGCGGGCCTTGCCGGGAGGGTGGCGTTCGACTCTCTCGGCGATTGACGGCATTGATGCGGTCGATACCTATCGTGACGTGTATGTAGGCGTAGCAGGTCAGCCGGTGGCCTTGGTGTCACGAGATCTTCGACTCCATGCGCAACGCAGCCGGTATCTGATGGTCCATGGAGATTCAAGCGCGGCTCTGCGGCGAGCCGCTGAAACTGGAGGCGCTCTTCTGTCTGAAGTGTTGGCGAGCCGGCTAGGGGTTCGCGAGGGTGACAAGATTTCGATTACAACACCGTCGGGACCAGCTGCCGTGTCCGTCGAGGGGATTTTTTACGATTACGCGACCGACGGCGGGAAGATGGTGATGGATCGAACCTGGTATCAGCAACAATGGCACGACGACCGTGTGACCGTGTTTTCTGTCTACCTAGCTGCAGGGGCCGATGTCGACCGGGTCAAGCAATCGATCATGACTGAGGTCGCCGGGTTGGATGGAATGACGCTCCCACCGTTGGTGATTCGAAACCACGAGTTGCGGCAGGAGATTCTCGATATCTTTGACCGTTCCTTCGTCTTGACCTATGTCCTTGAAGCCATTGCCGTGCTGGTGGCCGTGCTGGGCATCGTGAATACCTTGGTGACGGCCGTGCTGGAGCGGCGACGTGAATTTGCCGCGTTGCGGGCTATCGGCGCCAGCACGAGGCAAGTGGAGCGATTAGTTCTGTGGGAAGCGGCCTATCTTGGATTGATCGGGGCTGCGTTGGGCGTTGTGGGAGGGTTGCTGCTCGCTCTGTTGCTCATCCATGTGATCAATAAACAATCATTTGGCTGGACGATTCAGATGACGGTCCCCGGCGGAGTGATTCTGCAAGCTGTAGGACTTGCACTCACGGCCGCCCTGGTGGCCGGCTACTGGCCTGCTCGTTGGGCTGCGCGGCAGCCGGTAGTAGAAGGATTAAGGGAGGAGTGAAGGAGCCGGTACGCAGGCTCAGCCGATGATATCTCTACGCTGCCACTTGCATACGATTGGAAAAAGCGAGCGGCTTGTCCTTGCGATCGGACGGCGCCACTGTCAGCAGAGGCTTTTCTGTGTATCCCACCTCTTGAGCCACCCAGAGCGTCGGGATCTGTTGGATGGCGATGTTGTACAGGTTGACTGAGTCGTTATAGAACTCGCGTCGATCGGCAATGGTGCTTTCCAGTGCCGATATGCGCTGCTGGAGGGCTAAGAACTCTTGATTGGCTTTCAGGTCCGGATACTGCTCGGCCACGGCGAAGAGTTTTCCTAAGGCGCCGACGATCTGATTTTCCGCCTGCGCCTT
>JANOJM010000059.1:0-3653 GCA_031418735.1 Nitrospiraceae bacterium
GTCATCCGCGCGCGGATCTGCGAGGGGATGGGTTGGTGTGGCCTGCGGCTTGATCGGCCTCGCAACGATGCGGCTGTGCAGGTTGCGCCAGGCGAAGCGGTTCGCATTAGCGAAGCTTCGGCGCCAATCTCCTGCTATGTGGCGGGTGTCGATGAAGAGGTTGAGATCGCTCGCGCGACGTTCGATTGTGTACGGAAAGGGTAGCCCAGCGAGTAGGACAGGCTGAGGTCGAGTTTAAGGTTGAGAAAAGAGCTGATGTCTTCATCTTAGCCTCAACCTTAGCCTGAGCCTTTTCCTATTATGGAGAGACAACCATGAAGTCTGTGTTGGCCAAGAAGACCTTAGAACTGATCGATGCCTATTGGCGTGCAGCCAATTACCTGTCCGTTGGGCAGATTTATCTCTACGACAATCCCTTGCTGAAGAAGCCGCTGACGCGCGCCCACATCAAGCCTCGCTTGCTCGGTCACTGGGGGACGACGCCGGGGTTGAACTTCATCTATGCCCATCTGAATCGCGTCATCAAGGGGCAAGACCTTAATATGATCTATATCGCCGGACCAGGCCATGGTGGACCTGGGATGGTGGCGAACGCCTATCTTGAAGGAACTTATACCGAAGTCTATCCGACCGTTTCGCAGGACGAACGGGGCATGAAACGGCTGTTCAAGCAGTTTTCCTTCCCGGGCGGTATTCCCAGTCACGTAGCGCCGGAAACCCCTGGCTCCATCCACGAAGGCGGCGAATTGGGGTATTCACTCTCGCATGCGTATGGGGCCGTATTCGACAATCCTGACCTGATCGCAGCCTGCGTGGTTGGCGACGGGGAGGCGGAAACCGGCCCGCTCGCGACAAGTTGGCATTCCAATAAATTTCTTAACCCGCTCACCGACGGCGTGGTCCTGCCCATTCTCCATCTGAACGGTTACAAGATTGCGAACCCCACGGTCCTGGCCCGTATCAGTCACGACGAACTGGATCATCTCTTTCGTGGGTATGGGTACCTTCCCTATTTCGTCGAAGGTCACGATCCCCAGAAGATGCACCGGCTCATGGCCTCGACGCTCGATGCCGTGGTTCGGGATATCCAGCGTATCAAGGCGGCTGCGCGTCGGGACGGCGTCAAGGAGCGGCCACTCTGGCCCATGATCGTGCTCCGAACGCCAAAAGGTTGGACCGGTCCGAAGCAGGTCGACGGTAAGCGGACCGAAGATTATTGGCGCTCGCATCAAGTGCCCATGGGCGACATGGACAAACCGGCGCACATCAAGATCCTCGAACAGTGGATGAAGAGTTACAAGCCTGATGAGCTGTTTACCAAGACGGGAGGGCTCAAGCCTTCATTGGCCGAACTGGCGCCTAAGGGAGCGAACCGCATGAGTGCGAATCCCCATGCCAACGGCGGACTCCTGCTCAGAGACCTGCGTCTGCCTGATTTCCGCGATTATGCCGTCAAGGTCACGAAACCAGGCGCCATCGATGTCGAGTCTACCCGCCTCATGGGGACATTCCTGAGAGACACGATGAAGCTGAACATGGAGAGCCGGAATTTTCGACTCTTTAGCCCGGACGAGAACAATTCAAACCGCTGGCAGGATGTGCTGGAGGTGACTAACCGCGCCTGGATAGCGGATCGCTACCCCTACGACGACCACTTGGCGCCGGACGGCCGGGTGATGGAGATGCTCAGCGAGCATCAGTGTCAGGGCTGGCTGGAAGGATATCTCTTGACCGGTCGGCACGGGTTCTTCTCTTGCTACGAAGCGTTCATCCACATCATCGACTCGATGTTCAACCAACATGCCAAGTGGCTGAAGGTCTGCGGTCACATCCCTTGGCGGAGACCGATCGCCTCGCTGAATTATCTCTTGTCCTCTCATGTCTGGCGGCAGGATCACAACGGGTTCAGTCATCAAGATCCTGGCTTCATCGATCACGTCGTGAATAAAAAGGCCGAGGTGATCCGTGTCTACCTGCCGCCTGACGCCAACACGCTCTTGTCCGTCACAGACCATTGTCTGCGCAGCCGCAACCACGTGAACGTCATCGTTGCGGGCAAACAACTTGCGCCGCAGTGGCTCGATATGGACGATGCGCTTAGACACTGCGCCGCCGGCATCGGTATTTGGGAATGGGCCAGCAACGACAGAGACAGCGAACCGGACGTCGTCATGGCCTGCTGCGGCGATGTGCCTACACTGGAAACGCTGGCGGCCGTGTCGTTGCTGCGCGTCTATTTACCAGACGTCAAGGTGCGTGTCGTCAATGTCGTAGATCTCATGAAGCTGCAACCGCCCAATGAGCATCCGAACGGATTGCCTGACAAGGACTTCGACGCCCTGTTCACGACGGACAAGCCAATTATCTTTGCTTTCCACGGCTACCCCTGGTTGATTCATCGTCTGACCTACCGGCGGACCAACCACAAGAACCTGCACGTGCGGGGCTACAAGGAAGAAGGGACGACCTCAACCCCGTTCGATATGGTGGTGATGAACGATCTCGACCGCTTTCATCTGGTTGCCGATGTCATCGACCGGATCCCCCTGCAAGGCTCCCGCGCAGACTATGCCAAACAGGCCCTCCGCGACAAACGCTTTGAGCACAAACAATACATCGCCAAATATGGCGAAGACATGCCGGAGATCCGTAACTGGCGATGGAGCGGAACAGGGTGAGGGTTCATCGAGCGGTGAAAAGCATTCAGTGGATGAAAGGCCTCTGATGGCATCAGCCAAAGCCGACCCCAACTCAACGTACGAACACCTCCTCACCCTCTGGACATCCGGAGTGCGGGACTATCACACGATGCTCACCAACTATCTCACGGCCAATTCGATTTTTGTCGCGGTGATCGGGCTGATCGTGTCGCGGGAATCACCGGCTTTGTCCTTCACCGTGCTGATCGTGCTCCTCTGCGTCTTCGGGATTCTCCTCTGTCTCCAAATGGCGATCGTCCTCGGAAGGTTGTCAGGTCAGAACGCGCTGTGGGAATGGCGATTGAGGGGGATCGAGCTGGATCCTGATTGGCGCGCCGAAAAGTTGCTGACAAGTCTCTACCGCCTCCACGAAATTCAGCAGCCGATTGAGGATCGACAGAATGAACCAGCGGTGTTTAAACCGAACTGGGCCTTCCGCCAGCATCGTCAATGGTGGGCCCATCGCGCCATCAGTTTTCCGTGGTTTTTCGGGAGCGTGTATACGTTGCTTCTTCTGTGGAGCGTGACAAAGCTCCTGAATGTCTGAGCTGCTCCGAGAGGATTTCTCTTACGATGTCTCATCCATGGCATTTTTGGAGCAGCCCATCGGCTGAGGCTCTCAAACAACTCGACTCAAGCTCCAAAGGACTCTCCGGCGATGAGGCGCGACGGCGTCATCTGCGCGATGCCCATCTTCTCTTGAAACCCAAGAGCCGCCTGTCCACCTACGAGCTGCTGTTTCGGCAATTCACCAGCCCGATCATCCTCATCCTCCTGGCGGCCGCAGGGCTGGCCTTCTTTCTGGCTGATCCAACCGACACGGCGATCATTCTCATGATCGTGCTTGCCAGCGGCCTGCTCGGGTTCTGGCAGGAACGGGGCGCGAATCAAGCGGTGGCCAGCCTGCTCGCGATCGTGCAGGTGAAAGCGGATGTGTGGCGGGACGGAAGTCCG